>CAZFVW010000026.1:0-14456 GCA_964522285.1 uncultured Thermoplasmata archaeon
AGACTGACCTGCTGCTCGAAGGCGTATATCAATTTATTATCTACATAAGGTGTTCTCAGAGCGTCGCAGGCCCTGAAGGTCGATTCGTGCAGTGTGGGTATCAGTTCCGGAGATATTATAGATCTCATTATCTCCCTGACCGTGTCGGAACCGATTACCCTACCGATACCCAACCTGTGACCGATCTCAGCAGAAAGTGTGGATTTACCTACGCCCGGTCCGCCGCCTATCAGGATGAACAACGGTTTATCTAGATATTTTATCTTCCTCCTGACACGATAGAATCTCTCTTCAATGCTGTAGCCCCTGTTCTTGAGTTCTTCGGAAACGTGCTCTTTCAATTCATCGGAACTTATCTCTTTTATCCCTTCCTTCTCGAGTTCGGTTCTGATCTCCCTTACTATCTCGTAGGCTTCCTCTACAGTTATGCCAGAGCTCAATATGGAACGGGCTAATATACCTTTAGAGAACGGAAACTTCTTACCATCTTTTATGACACATTCCAACATATCATCTACCCTCTTTCGCTTTCTCACAGATTTCGATCATCGATCCTTCCAGAGATTCGATATTACCACCCACAAGTAGGGGTCTATTATGCATGAAGACCACCTCGGCATCGTTCTTCTTGGCGGTTATAGCCGCAACGTCTATGGAAGCGGCTTTTATCTCGGTCAACAACGTGTCCGCTTCTTTTAAATTTTCTTTCAAGTCTTTCCTGAGAGCTGGTCTGTTGGATAGGCTGTTCGAGAATCCGGTAACTTCACAGCTGTACTCTTCTTCCAGATATTCCGATATCTTCTCGACTATCTTACCTTTAGCTGTCGTGGCTAGGAATATCTTTTTACCAGAAATATCTCCCAATGGTTCAGGTCTGAATATCGTTAATGCGATATCTATATCTGGGTTTATCTTCTTGATCCCTTCTTCGATCTTCTCCACTTTTTTCTCGTCAGCTATCGGTTCTTCGCACATCGTCACTATAGCCAGATCTGAGATGAGCAGTCTATATTCACCCATGTAATCCGTTATATTCCTGATCGGCTGACCAGCTCCGACGATGACTATCTTCCGATCTGTTTTAACCGGTGGAAAAGTCGACCCGGAGCCTTCCATGACCACGAATTTCTGTGGGAGGTCGTTGGTAAGCGATGCCCCCTTCAAAACATTGGAGGAGAAAGGATTACCTGCCATACCTCCGCCGCATCTTCTACAGCCGACCGTGGGCACTTGTCCCAAAAGGGCATCTTCCAGGTAATCCGATGCAGCGTGGCCGCCTTCCTCAGCTATATTTATCAAAGTATCGGCGTTGAGTTCCATCTTGCTTGTATCGACATGATTAGGTTCCGGCGGACCTCCCCTACCCATGCAGACAACAACTGGATCGAAGTTGGCCTTCTTTAGTAATCTCGCTACGGTCACGCCTACAGCGGTTTTACCGACTCGCTTTCCAGTACCGATTATGCCTATGTTCGGCTTTTTTAATATCTTCTCAGTGCTAGGTGGAGTGAATACAAAGTCCGAACCCATATATTTAGAGCCTTTACTAAGAACGACAGATCCTATCGAGAACCTTTTCTCGTAATCCAATATCGGTTCATCCGACAGATCGAGTACGATATCTGGAGAGATGCGTTCTACGGTTTCGGATATCTCTTTCAGCGGGATCCTTTTGCCTTTTGGGGCGATGACTTCATAATCCCCCTCGCCACCCAACTCTTCTACAGCGTTCTCGACTTTCTCGGTACCGCCTAAGAATATCAGAGCTTCTACATCCGCTCCCATATCCCGCAGTTCTTTTATAGTCCACTTAGTGACCGGTGGATAATGTTCACCGTCGACCAAACAGATCAAACTCCTTCCTTCTATCATTTGGTATAGATCGTCATCTACGTGTATCGGTTTCAAACCCTCTTCTTTAGACATCTTCATATCTCTCCTTTGATAACAGAACATAATTGTTAACAGAGTATATTTTGTTTGTGATTGAAAGAACATATCCGATTATAACAAAAGATTGAAAAGATATCGAGTATATCTACAATATCATGATACGGGAGGAGCGAGTGAAAAAACTGAACGAAGCGGAAGGGAGGAGTGGGGACTTTGTACTGTACTGGATGCAGGCATCACAAAGAGCGGAACAGAACCACGCTTTGGAATTCGCCATCGACAAAGCCGACTCGTCTGATCAACCTATCGTAGTTCTTTTCTGTCTGATCGATAACTTCCCAGAAGCAAATAAGAGACACTACAAGTTCATGCTGGAAGGTTTGAAAGAAGTCGATGAAAGTTTGAAAGAGAGAAAGATAAAATTCGTTGTTAAAAAAGGATCGCCAGAGGATGTAGTACCGAAGATAAGCGACGAAGCCTCAGTACTGGTAACCGACAGAGACTACCTGAAACTCCAGAGAAGATGGAGGGAAAAAATCTCTAAAAAGGTAGATATCCCGTTCTACCAGGTCGAAAGTAACGTTGTGGTCCCTGTGGAAACTGCCAGCGATAAAGAAGAGTACGTCGCCCGGACCATAAGGCCGAAGATAAATGACCAGAAGGATGAATTTCTAAATATGATAGACGAGAGGACGCCAAAGAAGGAGTCGCTCGATATAGATTTCGAAGGGTGCGATATCTCGGACATAGACCAGTGTATGAAGAAACTAGATCTGAAGGGCGAGGTAGAACCGGTGGACAGCTTTGAAGGCGGAACGAGTGCAGCAAGATCACTGTTAAAAGACTTCATAAAGAACAAACTCGACGATTATCCAGAGCTCAGCAACGATCCTACTGCTGAAAACCTATCGAACATGAGTCCCTATCTACACTTCGGTCAGATATCGCCTGTTTACATCGCTGATGAGGTTATAAATTCGGGGAGTCCATCTATAGAGGATTACCTGGAAGAACTCATCGTCCGCAGAGAGCTGAGCATGAATTACGTTTACTACAACGATAACTACGATTCTCTTGAGGGGGTACCCGATTGGGCCATGGAGACCCTGAAAGAACACGAAGAAGACGAGAGGGAATACGTCTACAGCTTGAAAGAATTTGAAAAAGCAGGAACCCACGACCCATACTGGAACGCCGCTCAAAAAGAGATGGTCGAAACGGGTAAGATGCACGGCTATATGCGTATGTACTGGGGAAAGAAGATCTTGGAGTGGTCTGAGACACCGGAAGATGCATTCCAGAAAGCCATCGAATTGAACAACAAGTACGAGTTGGATGGTAGGGACGCCAACGCATTCACGGGAGTCGCTTGGTGTTTTGGTAAGCACGACCGGGCTTGGAAGGAGAGGGAGATATTCGGTAAAGTCAGGTATATGAACGCTAACGGGCTCAAGAGGAAGTTCGATGCGGACGGATATGTCGAGGAGATAGAGGAGTTATAGCCAATATCGATTTTTCAAGACCTTGCATTCACTATTCGATAGAACAGGTCGTAGATGTCCATCCCGATAGCCCACCTAAAACGACAGTAATATCTTTCCAGCCTTCTCCCTTGAGTAAACTAGCGGCTATCATCGAACGGAGCCCGCTGCCGCAGAAGATGTGGATGTCTTCGTCTTTAGGTATCTTGTCGATATTTTCCGGTAACTGGGTTATGTGGATGTGGTGAGCGTCTTCGATCTCCCCTTTGTTTTTCAGTTCTTCTTCGCTCCGTACATCGAGTATCCACGGTTCCTTACCTGTATCCAGTTCTGTACAGAGGTCATGTACGTTTACCGTCTCTACAGAATCGCTCTCTTTACCGGCCATGTGCCATGAGAGCATCCCGCCGGTTAAGCATCCTACTACGTTATCGTAGCCCATCCTTCTTAGATAAGTGAGTGCTTTCGATGGGTTCCCGGATTCATCGACTAACAGTATCGGTTTATCATAAGGTAAGAACCATCCGACGAAGTTCGGAACCCCGTCCAGCCATATCGATAGAGCACCTGGTATGTGTGCCGCTCCGAAGGCGAGTTCTTTTCTAGTATCCAGAACTATAGCGTCTTTTGATCTTTTCTCGAATTCAGGTGGTGAAAGATATTCCAATTCCCTCATAGTAGATAACATCTGATTCTTTTTTAGATTCATCTCTTCCATCATCTCGAAATATGGTGAATACTCCAACATCTCAGCGTTCTTCTCAGCGAACTCTTTTTCGTTATCAACCTGCAATTTCGGGTTCCTTTCCCTCTCTATGCCTACGGTGGTGAAAGTCCGTTCTGCGATCTCAGTTCCACAGACCGAACCCGCCCCATGCGCCGGACATACGATCACACCATCACCCAGAGGTAAGATCTTGTTGAATATCGAATCGTAGAGTTTGAATGCCATCTCGTCTAGGTTTTCTTCTCCGTAAAAATCCATCCTCCCTATATCTCCGGAGAATAAAGCGTCCCCTGTAAAAACCATCCACGGTTCTCCGTCGGGGTCGTATAAGACATAACTCATGCTCCCGAGCGTGTGGCCGGGTGTGTGAAGTGCTTCGACCTTCAAACGTCCGACTTTCCAGGTATCTCCCTCTTGGGCGGGCGTTCCGTATTCGTAATCTAGATCTTCGCCAGCGTGATAAACATCCGCCCCCGTCTTCGCTTCGATCTCCGTTGAACCTATCACATAATCTTCATTACGATGGGTTTCCAGAACGGTTTTTATGTTCATCCCGTTCTCATCAGCCAGGTCCAGATAGACTTGGATATCCCTCCGGGGATCGATCACCACTGCTTGGTTCTTATCTCCTATGATGTATGAATTGTGCGCTAATCCTTCCGAAACTACTTTCTCGAACAGCATCTTGTTCACCTGAATAGATAATATGAAAAGGGGTTTATGGTTTTGCCGCTTTATTTTTTGTTTACTAGGTACACGAACCAAAAATTTGATAATGAAAGTTTAACAATTGTAACATCGTGATAAAGATGTCTAAAGGGATAGTGTTATTGGAGAGCGGTTTTCAAGAAGCGGAACTGATCTACCCCTATTATAGGATGCAGGAAGCGGGATATGATGTAGATCTGGTTTCGGAAAAGAAGGGTGAAGTCTACGAGGGCGAGTACGGTTACAAGTTCAAGTCCGATAAAGCGGCCAAGGACGTTGATCCGAGCAACTATGAGTTCCTGATAATCCCCGGGGGAAGAGGACCCGACAGGATGAGGATCAAAGAAGATATCGTTGAACTGGTGGGAAAAGCTGTTGAAAACGATCTGGTCATAGCGGCCATATGCCACGGAGCTCAAGTCCTCATCGAAGCCGATGTCGTGAAAGGCAAAAAAGCGACATGTTGGAAATCGGTGGGAACGGATCTCAAAAACGCTGGAGCGAACTATGTTGACGAAGAAGTTGTTGTAGATGGAAAACTGGTAACTTCGAGGATGCCTCCGGACTTACCGGCTTTCACTAAAGAGATCTTGGATCTACTAGAATAGATCAAGTCATTCGAAGATCAATCTGGCACCGTAAACGAACATGAATAACATAATAGGTATAGTTCCGAGAAATTCTGGTATCGCGTTTCCCAATCCGTCGTAGGGTATGCTGAAAACAAGCCAAACGGCTATACCGTTCAGTCCGACACTGGACAGGATGAATATCCCCCAAACGGGTTCATCCATATCTATCAGTTGATCTATCGCGATCAAGACCAGTCCTCCTGCAGCTACTGCAAAGAAGGATACCGATAGGTAAAAATGCGGTGGGGTTCCAGATGGGAAGATACCTATACATATCAGAAGCACTAGAGATATGATGAACAGGGATACACCCAGTATGCCAAGATAATCTTCAGCTAATCTGAATATACCGAAGGCGAAGATCAATGCGATCATACCCGTAGCCATCAGAGCGAAATTGAATACGTTGTTATAACTAGTTTCCACGGCTCCCAGGTCGCTGAGAGCGTGGTCAGCCCAGCTGAACCACGGATGTATGAGGATAGATATGCCTATCAGGATATAAGCTATGAGTGGTGCTAGTAATCCACACCATCCGGCTATCTCTTCTGGTACGAGATCCTCGATATCCATTAGGTCGATCATTTTATCCTCCGTTTTATTTGTAATACCATCCGGACATAAAAACTTTTTCAGAACTTTTCATAGCATTATATATAAGTATCTCAGAGTCCCTTTGATAGTGTGAAAACAAGCAATTCGGAGCTGTCAAATGATGAAAGAAGGCTCACTCGATAAACTGAAAGATGGTATAGAACTAGATGATGTCCATCTGTTCATCAAAGGGTCGGATGAAGGGAGGATGAAGGGGCACCGCTATCATCATCTTTTTTTGAGGAAGAACGATATCGAGAAAGAGCTTTCTGTTCTAGGGGTGTACGAAGGAAAAGCACCCCATTACAGAGCCTGGATGGAACTTTTCAGTATAGAAAAAGAGGTAAGTTTTGGAGATGAGATAGTAGAATATCACGGCTCGGATATCGAGAGGATACTTCTAGAGGAACTGTCCCAGGATATCGAAGAGGGTGAGAAGTTCTTTGTAGAGTATGCGGGAGACGAAGAAACAGAGTATATACTCCACAGAGGTTTTCCCGTGGTATTATCACGACTTGGACACCTGCTTTTCAAGAACGGGTTCACCTGGTTCAAGGACTGGTATTTCCCGGAAGGGTTCAACGAAGGGGGCCAGAAACTTCAAGGTGAGAAATCGATAGATGAGGAGCATAGAGTGAAACACCTAAAAAACATAAGGGCCGAAGTCGAAGAATTTTTGAGAAACACCGACATGTCCAGCGAAAAATATAGGGAAAAAGCAGCATCGAGGGCCGAAGATATCATCGATCGTAATCTGTCAGTTTAACTGTCTTTATCTTACCACCACAGACATCGCACTCTTCTTTGGGTTCTTTGTAATACCTACCGCATTTTTTACACCTGTAGCTCCAAGTGTACTCTTCTGTGATCTCTTTTTTAGCGACACCATGATATTTTATACCTAGCACTTTAGCCAAGTTCTGTATCGAATAATCGTCTGTCAATATCGTCCCTTCCATGTGCATGGCCAGAGCGATAACTTGAATATCGGTATCGGAAAGCCTGATTGAATCACCCGTCCGTTTAGCACCGGCGGCAACTTCTTCTATAACTGGTCCAGGTGGATCCACTACTTTCAATCCCGCTGCCCTCAACCTCTGCAGTTTCTTGAACCATCTCCCTCCTTTCTGGATCTCGTCTAGGACTTTAGGAGGAACGTACATCTCCTGTGTCATAGGTATGTCTTTTCCGGATAGGATCGCCGAGGTGTCCAGGATATATCGCATCGTTTATCCATCGATTATGGTCTTATATTGTTTTCCTATCATCTATAATCGAAGATGTTTTATTTTCCTTGTAGATAACTTAAAACATGACGATATACGAATTTGAGGGCAGGGAACCCGAGGTAGATGATTCAGCTTACGTTAGCGACAGTGCGGAGGTTATAGGAGATGTATCGATCGGAAAGAAATGTTTCATCGGTCCAGGTGCCAAGATAAAAGGTGATTACGGCACCGTGGTGATCGGTGATAACAGCAACGTTCAGGAGAACTGTGTTATCCATGCAAGGCCTGATGAAAGGACTGAGATAGGTGAGTGGGTCACGATCGGACACGGTGCCATCATCCACGGTCCAACTATCAAGGACTACGCGGTCATAGGCATGGGAGCTATAGTGAGCGATGATGCTGTAGTCGGTGAATGGGCGGCTGTGGGTGAAGGAGCGGTGGTACCGAACAACACAAAGATCCCCTCTGAAAAAGTCGCGGTGGGAGTTCCGGCAAAAGTGGTGAAAGAGATCGATGAAGATTACAAAGAAACATGGACTGGCATGAAAGAGAAGTACGCAGCTTTACCAAAAAAGTACAAAGAAAGTCTCATTCCAAAGTGATGTAGTTCAATATCTCTTCACCCTTATCCTCTTCCTCAAAAAGTGAGAGGAACTCTTCTTCGGTCTTAGGCTGTTCTCTAAAGAGCTTAGCGGCTCTCTTCTTCCCTATGCCCGGTACCGCCTGAAGTTGTTTATAACTGGCTTCTTTAAGTACGAAGGGATGATGGATGCCGGTGACGCTCCTGTAGCCGTGGTCGGTAATCATCACGTCGTGATATTCAGAAAGGGGGAGTTCATATTCGATACCAACTAAAAGTGGATAAGTCCCTATCTGCCTCCCGAACGTTATCTTTCCGTCGTGTTTCTCCATATAAATGTCCTTCAGAACAGTGCCCGTTGGAAGCATCTTCTCTAGTAATGGTCTATCTATATCCTCTCTGACCTTCTTTTTGAATTCTCGGAACTCTTTATTGAACTCAGTGTTGATCTTGCCGGAAGGAGATATGACCTGCCGGATATTTATACGTCTGAGTAGTAGTTCGGAATCTCGGATATCACGTAGAAACTTGAAGTTCATCTCGTAGCTTTCAGGTGTCTCACCGGGCAGGCCGGCAAGTAAGTTGATACCTGGGAGAAGTTCTGGCATACCGTTCTCTCCCCTTTCCTTTCCCGCTTCATTGATCATCTCAATCGCTTCCTTTACTATCTCTGGAGTCGAGTTCAAGTTGTTCTTTTCTATAACTCCGGGATCTGCAGATTCCATCCCCAGTGCTAATACGTTCCCGGAAGTCGTGTACTCGAATAAAATATTCAATATTTCTTCACTCTCTTCAGGATGTTCTGCTATCACAGCCGGATTGGCGTTATCAACGTGTAAAACTTTGATGGCCGGGCACCTGTTGTTTATGCCTTTGAAAAGATCCAACAATTCATCGGGGCGTGGTTTAGGTGTTTCCGTTTCTCCTATGCCCTCCGCCTTGTAGCTGAAGATACAGGACTGTCCGCCCAACCTGAAATGTCTGATACCTAAGTCGTACAATCTTCCGATCTCTTCGATGATATCCTCCTGTTCCCTGAACACCGGTTTTCCGTAATCGGGTTCCGAGCAGAAAGAACAGCCTCCTGTGAAGTAACGTGGACATCCTCGATAAGTGGTTATCTCCGCAAGTAATGGATCCGGGAACATGGGATGCTCTTTTACAACAACCGCTCCCGACTTCATCCACCTTTCTCTTTCTTCTAAAGCTGCCCATCTGTCTTCTGCTTCCCCATCGAGCCAGTCAGCGAGATAAGCTGAGAGATCGTACTTTGAATAATGGTCGTATCCTTTAACATCCGAATATTTGGCTAGGGGACCTCCCAAGAAAGTATTTTCTCTCCCTCGGGCAATCTCTTCAGCCTCCCTTTTACTCAGTGGAGTTCCGCTCAGGTACTTTCCCGGTACGGTGACGCCGCCGTGTACCAATGTGATATCCGATCGTGGCAACCCATTTTTCCTATATTCATCTGCTGTGACATACTTCCAGGTAAGCGCTTTCTCTTCAGCAACTCCCGCCAGTAAGCGAGGTTCCGGTGAGATGAACGGTGGGACTCCTAGTAAGCTTGGTTCGTCGACATAGCCGTCTAGGATGAGTACATCTAATCTATCGTTCATTATCCTATTCACTCTCTAGCTTCTCCTTAGCCTTCTTGATCGTTCCGCTGGTGAAGGTAGTCCTGACCACACCGCCGCCGACCACGATCTCATCGATTACTTCTATGACCCTTTCCTTCCCTTTGTGATCGAATCTTATGATCCCCTTATCTCCTTCAAAAACCGTGAGCCAGGGCTCGAATTTCTCATACTCATCTCTAGAGAAAGCCTCCCGGATAGCTCTTATCATCCCTCTCCGATCTGTTTTCCCGTCTTCTATCTCGAAGACGACGTAACGGTTCCTTTTCTCCCGAACAGCCATATCTCATCTAAAAGAGAACTGATTAAAAAACTTGCTCATGCTCAATCTTCGATGTCTTCTTCAGCATACAATCTTGGCAGCAGCTCGATTATAACGTAGGCGACTGCCATCACGATGACACCGAAAATTATGGAGACGGGTATAGCGGAATTCGGGTCCAACGGGATATCTAGATAACTATAAGGTGCTAATATGCCGCCGGCAGTCGATACAGCCAGCGCTGCCATCAGATAGATCGCAAGTGTCTTGTTCGATGATCTTTTGAACTCGTCCAACATCTCGTTCTTATCATCACCGGCAGTTTCATCTTCGATTAAATGGATCAAGACCTCTTTATTGTTGAGGTTCCAGTTGGCGTAGAACAGGAAGAAGAATCCGAACAAAACTACTAGATTCAAGTTACTGTAATCTATGAACCGGTTCACGTAGTAGAAGGCACCAGCGGTGATGATTGTCCCGAGATTGTTCAGATATCTCTTTTTTAGATACAACCCGGCAAGACCGATGAGTGCGCCTATCAGCGGTGCATACCATAGCTCGTTCGGATCGTTCAAATAGGTGAAAACAGCCGCCAAGATACCGGTCACTAGAGTCATCATCTTGATCTCAAGCATCTCAGGAGCGGCAGGAGCTTTGCTCACCTTCTCATCTGGTATCTTCTCACCCCCTCTAAAGCTATCTCTAACGGATCGTTCGGATCCCAATCTACGACCAGGGAATAATGCCACAATCTATCGATTATGTTCCTCCTCTCCATATTGAGCATCTTCTCAGCGATGGGGGATTCTATGCCCTCGGTTTTCTTCTCAAGCGCAACTGGAGACGGTGATATCACCAATATATCATACTCCCCTCTGCACAGGTCCATAACGGTTTCCACAACTTTCGGATCTATAAGAGGTGTTACGAATATTATCTGGCATCTCCTGGGGAAGAACCTGGTGATCACCCATTTTGCGTCGTTTATGTCCCACAAACCGCCCTGCCTGAGCTTTGTTAGAGCGTCGATGATCTTGTAGAACTGCTCGCGACCGAAACCCGGATAGACCCAGTTCAAAAAGTCTCCCAGCACAACAACTCCCACCCTGTTCCTGTCACCCAATATACTTGATGTCAGACTGACGGCAGCTCTGATCGAAGCACTGGTCGTGTTCATCCCCACCGTCCCGACCGTAGAATCCATACTTCCGTCTACGACTATGATCACATCTCCGCTGTTCTCCCCCTCGTATTCATTCGTGACAGGGGTCATATGTCGGGCAGTAGCCTTCCAGTTGATCTTCTTCATCTCGTCGCCCTGGACGTATTCCCTCAAGGCGTAGAACTCGGTCCCGATACCTATAGCATTAGAGGGGATATTACCCAACCAGTTCCGAGTGTATTTAGGCCTGATATAGACCTTGTTTATATCCTCGACCTCTGGAAGAACGGACATCTCCATCTTACCTTCGTCGGTATATTCCTCGGAGAACAGTTCCAAAGAGTCCCTGTATCTCATCTTCAGGGGTCCGATCTCGATCTCCCCTCTCACGGGACAAGTTATAGTATACTTCAAAACTTCTTCCTGACCACTGTCCAATTCCAGAACATTGTGGTTGGTCCCTTTCACCACCTCGATCCTTGGCGATAATTGGTCTAGAACTTCTAGATATTTCAATTTCTTACCGTTGTTCTTTATGGTGGTCCTTACTTCGATCTCGTCGTTCTCGTGAACCTGGTTTGAATCAGTTTCTCTAGACACATCGATATCTACTTCTTTAGGAGGTATGCCCAACAAACCGATGACCAGAACTGAAACCGGCGGTAGTGACATGAAAAGAAATACCCAGCTCTTAAGAACCAAACCGAATACCAATGCCAGGAAAGAGAATCCTGCCAGATAGAACGCGGACCTTGTTTTCATTCACTTCACTTTGGGAACGGGCACGCTGGATAGTACCTTCTTCACGATATCCTCTGGATTTACCCCTTTGATCGCAGGGCCGGGTTTCAACACCAATCTGTGAGATATAGCTTCTTTTGAGATGAACTTGACATCGTCGGGGACGACGTAATCCCTCCCTCTCAGGGCTGCGTTCGCCATGGCTAATTTCATTAGAGCGAGACTGCCCCTGGGACTGGAACCGACTTCCACTTGATTGTGCTTTCTGGTCTTCTGGACGATGTTGACGATGTATCTCTTGATATCATCATCGAGATGAACTTCTTCGACCGCTCTCTGCATCTCTAGAACTGTTTTTGGCTCTGTTACTTTGTTAGTATGAACGTCGTCTTCCTTCCTATCCTTCCGCCTTCTCAATATCTCGACCTCGTCATCCTCAGAGGGATATCCGATATCCAACCTCAGCAAGAACCTGTCGACCTGGGCTTCTGGCAACGGGTAAGTTCCCTCGTATTCGATGGGGTTCTGGGTGGCTATGACGATGAACGGTTTGGCCAGTTTGTGTGTGTCGCCTTCGATGGTGGTCTGCTTCTCCTGCATAGCTTCTAAAAGAGCTGCCTGTGTCTTTGGAGGCGCACGATTCACCTCATCTGCCAGAAGGACGTTGGTGAATATCGGTCCTTTTCTCATCTTGAATTTACCCGTGTTCCTATCGTAGATGAAAGAACCGGTTATGTCTGCGGGGAGTAGGTCTGGAGTGAACTGTATCCTCTTGAAATCACAGCCTAACGCATCGGCAAAACAGTTCGATAACATCGTTTTAGCGAGACCGGGGTAATCCTCGAACAGTATGTGTCCGTTAGCTAGTATACCCAAAAGGGTCTTCTGCAGGACCGATCTTTTACCTACTATACTCTTATTGACTTCGTCCACAAGCGTTTTACTAATCTTCGACAATTTTTTTATTTTCAAGTCCATTCCTCCATTCTATTCATTATCTTTTTTATCCTTTTATGGTAAGACCTATTTTCTTGACCTTGAAACGTGTTCGAAAGCAGATTCGATTTACCGGCTTCCCGGAAACTCTTACTGCTGAGCAGGAAGTCCGCGATGACTTCGTCATCTATCTCTCTTTTCAATCTGTCCGGATTACTTAAAAGTTCTTCGACCTCGGATCCTGATAATCCTCTCCCTCCCTTGAGTCTCTCCAAGAACGCTTCCCTGATCCTCTCTTCTAGCAGTGCCTGGCTGGCATCGTAGCCTTTGTTCGCTCTTTCGACCATCCCGGAAGCATCCCCCAATCTTGAGTGTATGATCTCGTCTAGTTCGGTTCTACGTTTCCAGTGAGCTAAGGAAGAGGTATCTTCGTACAGTGCCTTGGTGACTACCAAAGCCACAATCCCCAAAGCGATTATGCTGACTGTCCAACGGAGTATACCGCTGCTGGCTGACCACGGGATGAAGACCAACAGTAAAAATACCATTATAGCTGTCAAGAAGGTGAATATGTTCCTGACGGCCTGCTTGTTGACCTTCTCCTCGAGTTCACTCTCGTAACTATCTTCCATCAGGATCTTCCTCCATCTCTTTCTGTAGAGCTTCGAGATTATCGAGGGCTCTCCTTCGATCATTGTCACCCATCTCGTGGCGGCTGTACCTAGCTTCTTCGAATACCGCCGTCATATCAGATATGCTCTTATTAGAAACATCCAGCCTCCCAGTGACCCTGTTCTTGAACTCCCTAGGAGTCAAACTTTCATCCTGGGATACACCTGTATCTTCCAGCGTTCTACACATCTTCTGGTAAGCTCTGATTATGGTAGATCTTACGTCCTTACCTGAATACAGTTCTTCAACGGTTTCATCGATGGTATTGGAGAATTGTTCCTGTATCTCTTCATCTTTTTTGATCTCCACGTTCTTGTTCAGGTAACTCTTGGCTCCCTGGTAAGCGAAAAGAGTGAATATTCCGATGACCAAGACCATCAATACTATCATGCCCATGGAAGAACCCGCTATACCCGTGAATCCGCCTCCATTACTTGCACCGGCTTCGGACGCTGTCTGGTTGACTTCCTCTCTAGTTAGATTCATATCACCCATCATGCTCGCTATCACGAAGAAAGCCGCACCTATACCGCAGCCTACAGCGGTAGCACCCAATTTTACGAACATACTCTTGTCTTTCTGTACTACGGCGAAGAATACCGCCAGAACGGACATTACCACGAGAGTCCCTATGAAAACATAATATATCAGCTTGAAAACCGGAAAATCCACTGTCATACCTCCACCGGTTTCCACCTCGCCCATCTCGAATTCCTCTTTTTCTTCACCACCCCCGTAGATGTAGGGCATGGTGTTGACTAGATTGCCGACAGACCAACTCAGCATGAGGAAGAAAAGCAGTGAAACCGCGACCAAAGTTTTCCTGTCCAGAGTTTTACACCTCTTTACACATTATCTCCTAACTATTAAATTGTTATGCGATATCTTATAACTCGCTACAGCCTTTTTACATTCTATTCTGAATGAAAAGGGAGAGGACGAAAAGGATGTTTACATCTAGAGTAGATCTCATTATGAAAAATTATCCTAAGGATTATATAAGGAATAGATTTCATCATGATAAGATGACGAAGATGAGGAGTATATTTTCAGCTTCGGTCGTGTTGATGATCTCGTTATCAGTGATCTTTTCGCCATCGTTAGTTACCTGTTCATCAAGCTTAAAAGACAGCCCTTGGCCGACGTTCAAAGGCGATCAGAGAAGAAGCGGGTTGAGTGAGAACAGCATAGAGGGAAATAAG
>CAZFVW010000027.1:0-14281 GCA_964522285.1 uncultured Thermoplasmata archaeon
AAGAGCGGTTCCAGTGAAGCGGATATAGAGTCGGATTTCTACCTGGATGAAAATAGCTTTGAAGAAGGAGATCCTTCGGAACCGGTTATCTTCACAGGGTATATCTCTGTAAGGCTGAAACCCATCTATTTTTCATTACCAGAAGATGCATATCTTGAAGAGATGGTATACGGGACACTCAAGATAGGGGGTGAACTGAAAAACGAATTCTCTTTCTTCGCCGATCCCGGGCATCTTACCGAATATCATCTGACCGCCCCTGATGAGCTTCTGTTCCGTGAACAAATAGGAAACCAAAAAGAAACTCTCTCCGTTTCGATAGATAACCGTGAAGGCGGCACGGTAAAAACTTTCTCCGAAGAGATATCCCTCGTACACCAGGATCCCAAGATCGTCGATAAAGAGGATATAAAAACTAACCTCACCATCGATATCTTCGCACTGAAGAGGAGTGCAGATAGAGAGTACATCGAAGTCGATGTCAACCTAACGGGTTCGTTCTCGTCCATGCATATACCCTCATACATCTTGTCCGATATACCTGAAGAACTTGAGATAACCTATTTGAATTCAGCTTATCTGAGGCTGCTCTACAGCAACGGTTTTCATGAAGATATAGACGAGTTCTTCTTGAGCTTAGAAGACGATCTAAAGAGTAGACTTGAGGAGATCGCTGACGATCCGATCCAAGATAGCGTTAAGATAAACAACCTGGACGCGGGATACGATACATCGGTGATGTCTTCGGAGAGACCGATCAGATTCTATTTTAACACAACTTTCCAGAACACCATATCTCAGTACGAACAATCACCGGAAGCTATCAAAACTAGATATCTGATCGAGCAGACGGTTTCTTTCAGGATCGGTAGTTTCGACTACTGTTCTCTGAATTACACGTTATACATCCCAGACGGATTGAGGTTGACAGAAGCCCGAGCGGGGCAGGAACAGCTCGATATCGATATAGATAACGACGGCCGTTACTACATACAGGATTCGATACCCGCGGGTGACTCGTATAAACTCGCTCTGAAGATAGGTACGATAGTAGATATCGGCACTCTGATCCCGTTTCTCGTGGCTATATTAGTGCTCCTTGTAGCGTGGCTCGGTCTACAGGCTATCCCTAAAAGAAATAAAAAGAGCCCGTATTACGAAGCTTGAAGGTTTTACTATTCCTGCAGAGCTTTCAACAATTCTTTATTTTCGGTGATATCGACGGCGGATAATATCACACCCCTTTCACCTTCGTAATCTATGCTGGCTGACGATATGTAGAGCCATCTCTCCCAACCGCTCTTATCGGATATCTTTATCTCGAACCTGCTGGGTATCTTCTCTCCCCGCTGTACTCCCGTTATCCTTTTCGCGACCAATTCTTGCTGCGATGGAGATACCAAGTCCAGGAAACTCATGGAAGTCAACTCGCCCTTATTATAACCTGTAATAGACTGCATGGCAGGATTAGCGAAGACGAATTCCATATCCTTCAATATGAATATACCAGAGGGAGCGTTGTTCACGAGGACTTCGAACCGTTCTTCACTCTCCCTGAGGAACTTCTTGGCTATACGCTGCTCGGTTATGTTCTGTTTAGTCTCTATCAACCCGATGACTTCACCGTTCTCTCCCTTGACCAGATGCCCTCCTATGTCCCAAACGATGCCGTCTTTGGAACCCACCACGTTCCTTTTGGTTTCTCCGGTCTCAAGTGCCTCTAGAACCGGACATCCTTCGCACGGCTCTTCTCTGTCGAACCAGACTTCGTGACAGTACTCACCTACCAACTCGCCCACCTTCTTATCTATCAAGTCAGCAGCCGACTCGTTGCACCAAACTATACGCAGGTCCCTATCGAGATGGACGACGTGCTCTGATAGGGAATTCAAGATGATAGTTTTCTCCTTCTCTGACCGTTCCAAAGCGTTCTGGGATTGGCTCGTCTGTACCACTTGCTTGATGTTCTGTGCCATGAACGTGTACTGAGACTTGGGGTCATTACCTTTCTGGATATATCCATCTGCCCCGAGGTTCAATGCTCTCATCGCTACCTCTTCTTTCCCCTTACCCGTGAATATGATGAAAGGTATATCGTTTCCCTCTTCCCTCAGCTTCTCTAGGAACTTTAGACCGTCCATCCCCGGCATCTTATAATCGCAAACAACAACGGCGAAATAGCTGTCCTGGAGGATGTCCCATGCCTCCTGCACATCCTCGGCCGTGGTAACGTCTAAGCTGCCGTAGATCCTCTCTAAGTAGATCTTTGCCTGGTCTCGCATACCCTCTTCATCGTCCACGAACAGTACTTTCATGAAACACCTATAAAATAATCATTTATAGCCATATATAATTAACTCTTCATTACCAAAGCTATCCGAACTTGATCTTGTTCTTCAATATCTTCTTAGCCATACTTCTAAATGCTTTGTTCACGTTCTCGCCTGTTTTAGCACTGGTAAGATAATGTGTGAACTTCTTGTTGAAAGGATTCTTCACTTCCGCCCATTTGTCGAAAATCGAATAGGGTACAGGAACGAACTCAGGTTTTTTTGAGTAAACACTCCTGTAATAATGCTCCTCGAGCATGTACTCATGGAACTCTTTTTGGGAGGCTTTTGTGAAAACGGTCTCTTTTTTCTCCTCGAAATCTTCTATCATGTCGTTCTTGTTCCCCAGAACTACGACGGGTACCTTCTTTCCTGTCACTTTGTATAGGTCCCTGATCCAATCATTAAGAGTGTCGAAGGTGTTTTTTCGAAGCAGATCGAAAACGATGATCGCACCCTCAGCACCGGTATAATTAGAAGCGTGCCTTCCGGGTGAAACGGATTTTTGGCCGTAGATATCCCAAAGCGAAAGCGTGATATCCAGGTCGTCTATCTCTTTCTTCTTGACGTTGACACCTATGGTGGCGATGTAATCTTCATCGAACTTATTATCAACGTATCTTCTGACCAGAGAGGTCTTACCGACTGCACCGTTCCCGAGGAGGACGACCTTCGCTCCGTGATTTGGCATAATATACCATAATCGATAGAGGTATTTAAAAACATTATCGTGATTAAACTATCATTTAACGTCCTACTGCCTCTGAGATCCTTTCCATCACAAATCTTCTATCGAGCTGGTTGAGGAATCTCCCTAATCTAGGACCTTTACTTTTACCGAGCAGTATTTTGTAGAATACTCGGAATGCTTTGCCTTTGGATAATCCCGTTTTATCCGCGTTCTCGTGTACCAACTGGTGTAGCATCTCGGAAGTCCACTCATCGCTCTTTTCAAGATCCTCCACGTATCCCCGCAGGAAATCGGTCTCCTCTTCAGATAGTTCTACATCCGGTAGCTCCTCTTTCAAAGAGAATTTAACGAAACCCGGTGCGAAGTTATCTAACCAGTACTCGACCCTCTCGGCCCTTTCCCTCATGTTCTCGAAGTCTTTTTGGGTGGGTTCGCTCAGCTGTTCGGTATCGTTAACGACTTCCCACATCTTTTCATGATCGTCGTATATCTGGACCAAGTTGACAAGGTGTCTATAGGGGATCCTTTGGGGTTTCTCTTTCGGAGGTTCGTTTATTTGAGACAGTTCGTAGATCCTCTTGGTATCTTCGTCGCACTCGCCGAAATATTTCTCCTCGTAGGCGTCGTATTCATCGACAAGATCCAGCAAACCCAGTTTCGGGTCGAAATCGATGTGTGTGTTTGGTTTAGAACGCATTATCAGGAATCTCACGACCTCCGGAGAAACCATGTCCAACATCTCTTCTGTTTTGATGGAAATTCCGGATGAGGACGACATGGGACCTTTTCCCTTGAGCTGTATCCACTCGTACATGACAGGGTGTGGGGGCTCTCTGTCGTAGATCTCCTTGATTATCCGTTTACCGGAATCCCAAGAACCGCCGGAAGCCGCATGATCTTTTCCGAAAGGTTCGCAGTCTATACCTAGTATCCACCACCTAGCCGGCCAATCGACCCTCCATGGTAGTTTACCGTCGTCGCTGGCTATATCGGCTCTTCCTTCGTGTCCACATTCGCATGTATATTCAACGTAGGGATCATCGAAACCTGTTATCTCGGCTTCTCCTACACGGCCGCAATCCGAGCATATCGGATTGTAGGGGAACCAATCGTTAGGGAGTTCTCTCCCTGAAGTACTCTCTATTATCTCAGCGACCTCTTCTTTTTTCTCTATCGCGATCCTAGTGGCTTCTTCATATTCTCCGGAAGCGTACATCTCGTGCGCGTATTTGACTTCCATGTCCACCCCTAGTTGTTCCAGGGATTCCAAGAAAGGATCCATGAAGTGCTCTGCATAATTATCGTGTTCTCCGCAGACACACGGTATCTCGCTCAGCGGTTTCCCGATATGTTCCTCGTAAGACCCGTCCAAAAACGGGTAAAGTTTTCTAAGTGGATCTATAGAATCTACTATAAGAACAAGATCTCCTCCAGAAGCTCTCGCTATCGCTTCACCAGTTAAAAGTTCTCTTATATGGCCGAGATGGATAGATCCAGATGGTGCTTCACCGGTTGCTACTAAAGGCGAACTTCCCAATTCCTCGGCTTCTACGTCTGCCCAATGCATCGTATCCCGATCAACCTATGATCTTGGCACGAAGCAGGGCTCTGAGAGGTACTCCGACCACTTCGTCTCTGCTGTCCTTGTTCACTGTTACAACACACAAGGAAGGTTCTGCGCCTTCTTCTTCAAGATCTGTGATAGTGCCTTCCATGGTCTCTGCAGTGCTTATCACATCATCTACTATGACCACCTTCTTTCCATCTACTCCGGCGTAGTTCGAGCTCAACGCTCCACCGCCTCGTTTTCTGTCCCTTCCTGGTGGTCGGTATATCGCTAGTTCTTTACCGAGTTCTTCGGATATGAGAGTGGCTATAGGGATGCCGTTGATAGCGATACCTACAACAGTATCGAAATCAGTATCCATCTTCGTCATCTCTTCCATTATGATATCTGAGAAAAGCGTAGCTAGTAGTCCTATCCTGCCTCCGAAAACACCTATCGATCTCCAACCTACGTGAACATCTGTCGGCGGTTTTTCATCTTTGACGTCATGAGTTAAAAGCCAAGTAACGGTATCTATCGAAAGATTCAATTCAGTCGCTATCTCCTTCTCCTGAAGCCCCTTCTCCTTGAATTTCATAGCTTTTTCTACAAGAGATTCTATTCCTTTCATCTTCATCAACTCGATTTGTAAAACAAAACTCTGTTATTATAATATTGTGGTGAAGTGATGTATATATTTGAACGAAAAACTTAAAGATTGCCGCCTTTATCACCCTTTGATGCTGTGCGGATGTTTGTTTTGGCTGGTCATCTTCCTGTTGATAGTCGCCGGGATAGCATACCTTCTCGGCGCAGATAGTTTGGGTGAACTAGCCGTCGATTTGATACGGCTGATAATCATCGTTCTTGCTATAGTGATATTACTAGGGATAATACTGATCATCTTCGGTTACTTTGACTGGAGCCGTATCACAAACGTGCCCATGCCCACCATCATACTCCCTTTTTGATATTAACGGGGTTTCGAAGGAAAATATTATGAAACATTAGTTCAATCGCGGTACCATGAACATAAGTATCATCGGTACTGGATACGTGGGTCTAGTTTCGGGCGTGGGTTTCGCGGAGATGGGTCACGAAGTCACTTGTGTCGACATCGACGAAGAGAAAGTGGAGATGATCAACAGAGGTGAACCTCCTATCTATGAAAAGGGGTTGGATAAACTTCTAAAGAGTCAGGTCTCTGAAGGAAAGCTGACAGCGACTACAGATACAGACGGAGCCGTCAAAAACACGGATGTTACGTTCATATGTGTGGGGACGCCTTCTAAGAGTGACGGCGATATGGACCTTTCTGCTGTAAGATCGGCCTCAGAAGATATCGCTGATGCGCTGACTGATAAGGAAGGATACCACGTGGTTTGCGTTAAAAGTACCGTGGTGCCGGGGACCACCGAAGAAAAAGTCCTGCCTATCTTGGAGAAAAGCGGTAAAAAGGTGGGTGAAGAATTCGGTCTTGGCATGAACCCAGAGTTTCTACGAGAAGGAGTAGCTTTGGATGACTTTTTACATCCGGATAGGATTGTCATCGGAGGATACGATAAGAGAAGCACCGATACCATCGCGGAAGCATACGAGGATTTCGAACACCCTAAATTGATCACGGGTATAAGAACAGCCGAGATGATAAAGTATGTTTCCAACTCTCTTTTAGCGACCAAGATATCCTTCGCCAACGAGATCTCTAGATTGTGTGAAAAGGTCGGTGTGGACGTGTATGAAGTGATGGACGGTGTAGGCATGGACCACCGCATAAAGAGAGACTTCCTCAACGCTGGAGCCGGTTTCGGCGGCAGCTGTTTCCCCAAGGACGTCAAAGCACTTGTCGAGCTGGCCAGATATAACGATATCGAACCGAAGATACTCCAGAGCGTGCTCGAAGTCAACGAAAGTCAACCTCGGCATGTTGTAGAGATGTTGGAGGAGAAGATGGGGGGATTGAAAGGAAAAAGGATAGCACTTTTGGGTCTATCATTCAAAGCCGGCACAGACGATATCAGAGAGACCAGAGCACTCCCTATAGCCCGGGAACTGGTCAAGAAAGGAGCTGAAGTCGTAGGTTACGACCCCATGGCTATGGATGAGTTCGCCGAGGAGTTCTCAGAGATAGAATTGGTCGACAGTATATCGGAAGCTCTTGATGGTGCGGACGGCTGCATAATCCAGAACGATTGGGATGAGTTCAAGGGATTGAGAAGCGAGGATTTCTCGGACATGAAAAAGAAACTGGTGGTGGATGGTAGAAGGATATTAGACCCCGCTGAGTTAGAGGAAGGTATCGAATACGTGGGTGTGGGTCTAGGGTAAAAATTTATTTATGACTCTATAAATATAGTACCGATGGTGTACAGAAGACGGATTCTAGCGATAACTCTACTTTTCCTCATCTTCAGTTCACTTGCCCTGCCGTTGGTATGTGGGGATAACGGTGACCCCGTGGTGGGGATGGACGATGAATATCAAAAAGTAGTCAATATGGATGACACCGGTAGATTCAACTGGACGGTGTATAAGAATTCTTCTAAGAACTATGTGGTGACAGTCGATGTCGAGGGTTTCGATACATGGGACCAGAAGGTATCTCCATCCTATTTCGTCTTGGACGATGAAAAACCGTACCGGATAGTGACCCTTTCTTTCCATATCCCGAAGTATCCAGAGAAAAATAGTCGGGAGGCGACGGTAACCTTCACGTTCAGAGAATTGAACGAAACCTCTTCTTTCGATATAGAGAAGGATGTCGAGGTGGATGTAAAAGATATGACCCCTGAGGGTACGGAAAACACCATCATAGGAGGTTTTCGTAACCCACTTCCAGAGCCGCTCAACAAACCTTATGGGGCGTTCTTATTGAACATCGCTATATGGGCTGTTATCTCTTTGATATTTTACTTTACCATTTCCCCTATAATGCACAATCTTACCAAAAAAACGGAGACCGAGTTCGACGATAAGCTCGTCGAGATGATAAGACGACCCGCACTCTTGTTGATAATACTCTACGGACTGATAGATTCTTTCATGAGGGTGAATGTACAGATCCGTCTCAGAGCTACTATCTACCAATTTTATTGGATCATGGCCGTCATCATCGGGATATATGTGGTCTATAACATCTTTATAGGTATACTGAACGAGATAGCCGCTCAGAGGGGAGGGGGAGAAACCACGTTCAGCCAGGTCCTTGAACCCATCCTGGAAAAGATCGGTGGGATCGTGATCATATTGGTCGGTTTGATGACTATCTTCAAGGTGATGGGGATACAGATCACCGGCTTACTAGCAGGTGCCGGGATTTTGGGTCTCGTCATCGCCTTCGCGGCACAGGATACTTTATCGAACTTCTTCAGCGGTATACATCTTCTCTTGGACAGGCCCTTCAAGATCGGCGACGTGATATTGATCGAGAGTGGAGAATACTGCCGTGTTGAGAGCATAGGTATGCGCAGCACGAAACTGTACAGTATTTTCGACCACGAATTGATCGTTCTACCTAACAACAATCTGGCCAATCAGAAGATAATAAATCTTGTAGAGCCAGACACAACCATCAGAACGAACGTTCAGGTGGGTGTGGCCTACGGGTCGGATATAGATAAGGTGAAAGAGATCCTTTTTGATACTCTTAAAGGCCATCCAGATATAGTGGAAGAAAAGGGAAGAGAACCGATAGTCCGGTTCAGCGAGTTCGGGGATTCGAGCTTGAATTTCAACCTAAGATTCTGGGTAAAGCATTACATGAACCAGTGGGAGGTGGCTAGTGATATCCGCGAAAGGATAGATGCCAGGTTCAGGGAAGCAAAGGTGACGATACCGTTCCCACAGAGGACCGTTTGGATGAAGGAAGAAAAGAAGTGATCCGTAGCTCGTCGATGTCCCATACCCTAACATATTAATATTAAGGAACAAGTCACTTAAAATGGTAATAAGGATGAAAAGTAAAATATTATCTGTTTCTGTTTTTTTGATATGTGGGCTTTTATTGGTTTCTCTTTTTGGAAATGTCCTACAGGTCTCTGGAAAAGAAGAAACATCATATGAAAAGCATGGGGAAGAGTTAACCGCCTCTAATTATCCTTTCAGCAGTGACTACCCAACAGTGACCGAACTCTACAACTGGTACGACGATCTGGTCTCGAATTATCCTGAGATCTGTGAAAAGATCAAATTCGGCGAATCTTGGGAAGGAAGAGACTTATATGTTCTGAAGGTTTCGGACAACGTGACCGTTGACGAACAAGAGCCCGAGGTACTCGTGGACGGGAACATACACGCTAGGGAATGGTCCTCTCACCAGGTTGCATCCTATTTCCTTTGGACCCTCTTAGACGGATACGAAACTAACGATACTATACATTGGTTAGTTGACAACCGTGAGATATTCGTCGCACCCATGGTCAATCCAGATGGTTATATATACGACGGGGATGGAAACTACGGGGGTGACGGGGAAGGCAACTCATGGAGGAAGAACCGTAACGATTCCACACCTACATCTTCTGTTGGCGTAGACTTGAACAGGAATTGGGACTATTTTTGGGAGAATGGTGATGACGATCCATCTAGTAATACGTATCACGGCGCAGCGCCTTTTTCAGAATATGAAACCGGAAACTACAGTGAATGGATCCTGTCTCGAGATATACAATCGTACCAGAACATACACAGTTATAGGGGTACTCTCCTTCTCCCTGGTGGAGAGAACGGGACAAAGACACTTCACGATGATTGGTACAGGGACATGGCTCAAGATATGACCTCTTTGACATCTATGATGGGAAACGAGAGCGATCACTATTCCTACGGTCGGCCTATGGAAGAGATCGGATACACTGCTTCTGGAGCGGCCAACGACTGGGTATACAACGCTACCGGGGCTCATGGTATGTGCTATGAGATCGAAACGGGAGGATCCGGGTTTTATCCACCGGAGGAAGACATAACGACCATAAATAAGGACCTAGATGAATCATTGATATATCAGGCGAGGATAGCGGATACCGATTTGGGCGATGGGACAAACCATCTGTTCCCGCCAGCACCCTATATCGTTTACGGTCATATCGCCGATGATGGGGTCGAGGTAACGAATACGAGTGTTGAGATAGAGAATTCTAGGACTGGTGAATCCATAGCTATAGAGACCGATGAGAACGGTTACTATGAACTCAATTTAGGAACTTTTATAGAACATGGATATACCGATACCGATACTTTCTGGATATCATCGGGGGGTACAGCTGATAAGTTAGCATTAGGTGACGAATGGGGAAAGAAAATAGATCTGAACTATACTGCACCTAAAACATATGATATATCTCTAGATAAAGGATGGAATTACATATCATCTAGATTACTCCCTGAAAATACCAACCTTATAAGTATCCTGGACAACTCTACGTATGGTGTTCCTGGTAACTACGATAGATTATTCTCTTATTCGAATCCCCATCGATGGGAACGGAAAGTGGCTTGGAAAGAAGGATTTGAAGATGATAAAGGATGGACTTTCACTGGTACTAACGGTGCTGAGTGGGAACGCGGTGCTCCTCAGGGATTGGGGGGAGATACAGTGACCTACGGTTACGGCAATCCAGATCCTGAAGAGGCCTACTCTGGAACGAAGGTATTGGGGAACGACCTCACGAACAATGGAAACTACGAGGAGGATTTAACGGACACGTACTACGCTGTTTCTCCCTCTATCGATCTATCTGGGAAGGAGAATATCACATTGGAATTCCAGCGTTGGCTGGGTGTCGAACGGAATACATACGATCATGTTTATCTAGATGTTTATGACGGTGCCAGTTGGCATCGAATATGGGAGAACCCAGATAAATGGATGTACGGTGGTGCTTGGAAAAAGGTGGAGCACGACATATCAAAATACGCGGATGATAATCCTGATTTTAAGATACGGTTCGGATTAGGACCTACAAATCGATATGGGGGATATTATGTAACTGAACTTTGTGGTTGGAATATAGATGACATAAATATAACTCACAAAGAGATCGTGAAGGGTGATAGGTGGAGCACTTGGAAATCATACCAACCAGACAGAGCACCATGGTTCAATGATCTGCACTCTTGGTACCCGGATGAGGGGATATGGATCTATATGGATACCGCCGATACTCTCACCATAAAAGGTGCTAATCTTCCCAGTACTACCATAGAGTTGATGCCCGGGTGGAACATGGTCGGATACCCCAGTAGTATAAATGGTAATAATGGTCTTCCAGAAGCAGTGGATAAGGTAGGTTACTTCAACTTTTCACAGAAATACAATCTATCCTACGACCGTTCTCCTCAATCGTTCAACTTCGAACCTGGTCAGGGGTATTGGATTCACAATCCCACGAACAACGCTATACGATGGACCATCGACTCATAGCCCCCATAAACATTTTTAAACCTATATCTCTATCCTTTATCCATGGAAAAAGGCATCTTGGAACTTTTCAAGCGCTGTGCCTCTAAGGTCGAGGATGAGTTGAAGGATAATGATGAAAGGCTCTTCGCGGAGAAATTGAGGACCGGGGCTGATGGTACTCCAGTGAAGGGCATCGACGATGTCGCAGAATCCGCAGCCATCGATCATCTTACTAAGAATTGTGATTGCGATATATTGAGTGAAGAATCGGGGTTGGTGGAGAACGGCGGAGATGGAACGGTTATAATGGATCCGGTGGATGGAACGACAAATGCACTCCTTGGAATACCGTTTTATTGCATCTCAATCGCATACACGGAAAGTGATGACCTTTCAGGAGTGGTCGTAGGATACGTCAAAAATCTGATCAGCGGTAAGGAGTATTATGCTATTTCGGGAGAAGGGAGTTACTGCAACGGGCAAGAGATCGTTCGAAACAAGATAAGAGGGCTGAATTTCTCCGTTTATCTGGGAAAAAAAGCACATCCCGATAATTTCCATATCGCTTCACTCCCAGATAGGACAAGGTCCTTGGGTTCAGCTGCTTTGGAGATCTGTTTGGTGGCGGAAGGTGTTCTGGATCTTTATTACATGAGGACCAAAGATAAGAAAAGAAGCCTGCGTATCACGGACATCGCAGCGGCTAAACTGATCTTGGAAGAGAGTGGAGGTAACGTTTATGACGATAGCTGGGATACTATAAATATGAAATTGGATCCGAAGGAGAGAGAAGATGTGATCGCTATCAATGACGAGAAGATAAGAGAGGTGATAGGATAATGTTGAAATTCGGAGTTTACGGTGTGGTACATTCGGAAGAAGATAGGAAAATACTAGACTCGCTGGATTCACATCCTAGGATCGGTAAAGTGATGTATCACAATAATTTAGCCGAAAAACTGGATAGGGAAGGGTATACCCTGGATGAACTAGAGAAAGCGGACATAGATTTCATGATGACGGTCGGTGGAGATGGTACGATACTTCATCTTCTACAGAGGAGCGATTTCAAGGTCCTTGGTATCAACACCGGCAGAGTAGGTTTTCTTACAGCTGTAGAGGTGCAGGAACTGGATAAGGCGTTAGAGCTGGTGGATACCGGAGAATATTTCATAGATGAGAGACTGAAGCACAAGGTCGTTCTGAACGGTGAAGTGGTAGGTGAGTGTACAAACGAAGTGGTCGTTCACACGGATAAGGTCGCTAAGATCAGGAGTTTCAAGGTGACCTATATGGACGCAGAAGTGGATAGATTCAGAGCGGATGGACTCATAGTCGCTACACCTACTGGATCTACCTGTTATTCAATGAGTGCAGGTGGACCTATCGTGGATCCGAAAGTGGAGGCCTTCGTTATCGTTCCGATATCTCCTTATAAACTTGCCACGAAACCATACGTTGTCCCCATCGAAGAAGATATACGGGTAGAATTGTTAGAAGAAGATAAACCATGTCTTATGGTTTTAGACGGGCAGAAAGAGATAACTGTGGACGAAGACGACGAACTCATCATAAGGAAAGGAGATACCAAAGCCAAATTCATCAGTTTCGAGAACGATTTCTATAAGAGGATACGCCGAAAGCTGGTCTGGAAATGAGTGCGAAGAAGATCCAAGGGATAACGAAAAAGACGTTGAAGATGATAATCGAGTCTTCAAAAGATGCGTATCCGCGTGAGTTCGCAGCGGGTATGAGGGAGATCGAGGGGATCATATCTGAATTGATATTGGTTCCAGGCACAGTATCCGGACCGACCAGTGCTATATTGAAGCTTCACTCTCTTCCTATCGATTACTCGATCGTTGGGATCGTCCACTCGCATCCTTCTCCTAATGTTTCTCCTTCGCAGGAAGATAGGATGTTGTTCGGGAAATACGGCAGGGTGCATATCATAATCGGGCTGCCGTATGATATGGATTCATGGCAGGCCTATGATTGGAACGGTAGAGAGATAGAATTAAAAATAGTGAAGTAGTATTCGTTCGAACCGGTTCAGAGCAGTTTTTCGTAGACCTCTTCGATCTCCTCAGCGACCTTCTCCCAGGTGAACTTTTCTTCGATCCGTTTTCTTCCCATCTTTCCCATCCTTTGAGCTAGGTCTGGATTTTCAAGTATTGTTCTCACTTTGCCGGCGATATCTTTGGAGTTCATGGGCTCCGCCAGCAGTCCGTGACGACCTTCAGTTATGACTTCTCTGACTCCGGGGATATCCGAAACTACTACCGGGACCCCCGAGGCCATGGCTTCCATGGTCACTATCCCGAAGGCTTCTAGGCGAGAAACAGATGGTAGAACGAAAACATCCGTTGCGGCATAGTATTTGGGCAGTTCTTCATTGGTCACGCGACCGGCGAAGATCACCTTGTTTTCTAAGCTCTCCCTTTTTACTATCTTCTTGAGCTCAGGCATGAAATCCCCTTCACCCACCAGTATGTACTTGGTATCATCTCCAAGGTATTTTGCGGATTCAACAAAGTACTCCAGCCCTTTGTGGTAAACTATCCTTCCGACATACATGACTACTTTGTCATCTCCAAGGTCATGTTTTTTCCTTATCTCTTCTCCGCTGTTATCGGGATTGAACCGGCTGGAGTCGACCGCGTTAGGTATGATATCGGCTTCTTCGTGCCATACCGCTCTCGAGGTGGCGCCGTACGAATTGGTGGTCGTTACTATCCTGTCACTTTTACTCACCGTGTAGGTTCCGAACGTTCTTTCGTAGAGTTGTACCATCAGGGGGCCGAAGATATTCTGGAGTTCAAGGTCGCAGTGATATGTTAAAATGAAAGGGACATCTTTTCTGTTAGCACACCTTACTCCGAAGAAAGACATTATAGGCGGTGGTGAATGACTGTGGAGCAGGTCGTAATCCATATCTAAAAGTACTTTTCTTACTTCCGGAACGACCGGGGTTGAGTACTGGATAGTCATCGGTTCGACCCTTTTTACCGGTACTCCTTCAACTTTTTCTCTCTTCTCCGTGCCCTCCAACTTGGTAGTGACCACGATGACATCATGCCCTCTCTCTATGAGCTGTTTCGATAACTCCAGCACGTGTGATTCGACACCCCCTAGATGGGGATAGAAATACGGTGTCAACTGAGCTATCTTCATTGTATCCTACTTTTTTCTCCTATCTCACCATCGGCTACGGCGCCAGGTCCCAAGAAGGTCCCATCACCGATGATGGTTCCGGTATTGATCATGCTGTTTATACCTGTCTTTACATCGTCACCCATTATCACTCCGAGTTT
>CAZFVW010000028.1:0-14271 GCA_964522285.1 uncultured Thermoplasmata archaeon
AATCTTTTTTCTTCATTATACGTACACCTTTTTCACCGCGTTTAACGAAGGTAGCCCCTGTTTTTCCAAGATCTCTATACACTAGGGCATTATTACCTAAGGTGCATCCGGTCACATATTGTACCCCGTCAGAAAAGCAGCTGTTTGTTTCTACTATCGCTAATACATCTTCCATGCCATCATGCTCCAGTTCCAATCGTTGTAATGCCATTACGGAAGCTTTTACACCCAATGCAAGCCCCGGACAGTAATGGCCGTGTAGAACCGCCGCTTCGTGCAGTAATCCCTCGACATCTTCTTCGTCTATCAAATTCCATATCTCTTCTCTTGGATCCATACGTTCATATCTCCTGTAGCACGAAGGTTAAAAACGTGTTATTATTAAGTTTTTCGAAAAAAGTAACACGAAAAGTATATATTTGTAACATGGATAACACCATTGTGGTAGCGATGGATAGCACGACCAGGTTCGGGGTTTCAGTTCCTATAGACTTGTTGAATAAATTCGACGAGAAGATAAAGAGCAAGATGTACGCCAACAGATCGGAAGCGATAAGAGACCTGATCAGGGATTTTCTCGTAGAAGAGAAATGGGAAAAGCCAGAGGAAGAAGTGTACGGCTCTCTGACACTCGTATTTGACCACGAGAAGCACGGTATCTCGGACAAACTCACAGATATCCAGCATGAAGATCACACCCACATAGTATCGACCATGCATATACATCTGGACAAACACAACTGCATGGAGACAATGGCTATAAAAGGAAAAGCTAAGGACGTCAAGCAGATAGCTGATAGGTTGATCAGCACTAAGGGTGTGAAACACGGCAAGCTCATGATGACTTCAGTTTGAATATTGTGGTGAGGTAGATGGTTGATAAAGAAAAACTGATAAAAGCATTCGATAAGGCGACCAAAGGCATACTCAACGCACTGCCCATGCTCATAGGTGTAGTTCTTCTAGTAGGACTGTTCAAATCGTTCGTAACGAAGGAGATGCTGTCTTCTGTTTTCACCGGTTCTATGATAAGTGATACGTTCGTCGGAGCATTGATGGGTAGCATATCCGCCGGAAACCCGTTAACCAGCTACATAATCGGTGGCGAACTGCTCAAAGAAGGTGTAAGTCTGTTCGCGGTTACTGCCTTCCTCGTTTCGTGGGTGACCGTAGGTCTGATCCAGTTCCCTGCAGAAGCGAAATTCTTTGGTAAAAGATTCGCCTCATTACGGAACGGGATAAGTTTTGTTCTCTCTCTTATATTATCTATCATAGTCGTGCTTCTGTTAGGGGTGATAACATGAAGGGAGAGGAAAAGGGGAAGAAAAAAGGAAAGAAGAAGGGTAAACCCTTCGAATGGTACTTTCTAGCCATCGTCTGGGTGTTGTATGGAGTCCTTTTATTAGTAGATAGAACAAAAACCCTTAGGGCTCTGAACACCAGCGGTGATGTCCTGATCAATATAGCACCTATCATCTTAGTTGTGTTCATCTTGATGGGGCTGATGAACTATTTCATGAAACCTAAGGCCATCGCCAAGCACGTAGGTGAAGAATCAGGGGCCAAGGGATGGGGGCTCGCCATAGCTGCGGGGATACTGAGCCACGGCCCGATATACGTATGGTATCCGCTTTTGAAAGATCTGAACGACAGGGGGATGCGGTTGGGACTGGTGGCTGCATTTTTATACAACAGGAGCATCAAACTTCCACTGCTTCCGGTGATGATATTCTATTTCGGATGGGCGTTCGTTATCATCCTTATGCTCGGTATGATGCTCGCTTCAGTCTTAGAAGGTAAGATCATAGATATATTGGAGAAAAAATATAACACAGGTGTATAAAGATGGACGATATCAGATACAGACCGATCGGGATTATCCACACGGAAAATAAAGAACCCGAAGGGACACCTATACAACCCAGAGCAGCCGAGGGGACCCTAGGTGAGATAGAGCTTTACAGCGAATACGTCGACGGTCTGAAGGATCTAGATGGTTTTTCTCACATAATTTTGTTGTATCATTTCCACAGATCCAAGAAACATCCTCTTCAAGTCAAGCCATATATGGACGACGAAAAGCACGGTGTCTTCGCTATGAGGGGGCCCAGCAGACCAAACTCCATAGGTATCTCGGTTGTGAAATTGAAATATATCGACGGTAACATCATCAAGGTGGAGAACGTAGATGTAGTCGACGGAACACCACTTCTAGATATCAAACCATATGTTCCTGATTTCGATAGGTATGATGTGGAGAGCTATGGTTGGTTGGAGGAGAACGTAGAAAAACTTTCGGAAACGGTTGATGACGGTAGGTTCGCAGACGAAAGATGAATCGTTTGAATTTTGAAAAGATCGGTGAAGGTGTATGGAATGAAAAGTGTTGAGATCAAAGAAGGACCTTTCAACGAAAATGTAGATCGTTACGAACGGTGGTTTGAGAACCATCAGGAAGCTTATCTATCCGAACTCAGAGCTGTAAAGATGACACTGCCCGCTGGAGGGAATGGATTAGAAGTCGGGGTGGGGAGTGGTAGGTTCTCGGAACCTTTTTCGATAGATGTCGGTATCGACCCCTCAAGAGATATGCTAATAAAAGCAAAAGTGAGGAATATAGAAGTTGTTGAAGGGATAGGTGAAGAACTGCCCTTCGAGGACTCTGTTTTCGACTTCGTTCTAATCGTTACAACGATATGTTTCTTCAAGGAGCCAGAAAGAGCTCTAGAGGAGGTGTTTAGAGTGATCAAGAAAGGTGGTTATGTAATCATTGGATTTGTTGATAGAGAGAGTAGGTTGGGGAGGTTGTATGAGAAAAAGAAGGAAGAAAATGTATTCTATCGAGAAGCGCGGTTTTACTCAGTAGATGAAGTTGAAAAACTTCTGATGGATGCAGGATTTAGACAGTTCTCTTACTCACAAACTCTCTTTCAAGATCTGGACTCTATCGATGAGATAGAAGAACCCAAGAGTGGTTGGGGAGAAGGGTCTTTTGTAGTTATAAGAGGTAGAAAAAGGTAGCAACTCCAAATTCTTAACAGAAAATTCTATTTTTTGGTTTCACGATAATCTCTAAAGTCATCTAACAAAGACTTACCTTCTTTTTCATTGATGAAGTCCACAAAATCGTTCAGTATCTCTATCGTTTCCGGTTCGACGATATGTTCTATCTTGCAGGCATCCTCGTCGGCTATCTCTTCATCCAAACCCAAGATAACGAAGAAATCTCTGAGAACTTCATGTTTCTCGCAGAGTTTGTGTGCTGTCTTTTCACCCTCTGTGGTTAGCGTGACGCCGCTGTATTTAGTGTAGTTGATGTATCCCTTATCATCCAACCTCTGGAACATCTCAGTCACAGCCGGCAATCCCACCTCTAATTCTTTAGAAACGTCGGTCACTTTAGCGTAGCCTTTATCCTCGACCACGCTGTAGATCGCTTCGATGTATTCTTCTTCTCTTTTTCCTATCATGTAGGCACAACCTTGTATGTTTCCGCAATGTTTTTGGTAATCCAAAATAATTTTGGTGATCTGCCATATATAGCATGATACTTAAAAATTTCTTTTCGCCTTTTTTTCGTTATTGGATACGTTTTTCTTCTTTGATCGGTATTTCTATACCCAAACATAGTTTGGATGGCCAAAATTATTTATATATCCGAACTTTTGTGAATTGCGATGGAAAAACCTTTTCATGACAGTTTGCAATTAGAGGTATATAACATGAAAATCGTAATAGCCAGCGGTAAAGGCGGAACGGGTAAAACACTCATCGCGACCAATCTAGCTGTCACATTGGATCTGTTGGGGAGAGATGTAACGTATCTAGATTGTGATGTGGAAGAACCGGATGGACATCTCTTTTTGAAACCTGATATCCACGAAAAAAAGGACATAATGTTGGATTCACCGACAGGTGTGGATCCGGAGAAGTGTATAAGCTGCGGAAAGTGTGTTGAATCCTGCTCTTACAACGCCATAGCCATGGTAAATGAAGAGATCTTATTTTTCCCAGAACTGTGCCACGTTTGTGGAGCCTGCACTATAGTATGTCCGACCGATGCCATCATCGAAAAGAAAAAGAAGATAGGCGAACTGATGAAAGGTGACTCCGACGGTGTAAGCGTATCTTACGCTACACTGGAGACCGGTGAAGGAGGTATGTCTCCGAGATTGATCAATGCTGTCAAGGAAGAGGCTGGAAACGGAATAAATCTGATCGATTCACCTCCGGGCACGGCTTGTCCAGCCGTCGAAAGTATCGCTGGAGCTGATCTTGTGGTGTTGATAGCCGACCCTACACCTTTTGGTATCAACGATCTCAAACTTTCCGTTGACATGTGCCGCGCCATAGATTTAGAACCCGTGGTCATGGTCAACAGAGCGGAATACAAAGATGATAGTTTGAAGGAATACTGTGAGGAGGAGAACTTGGAGATCATCGGAGAGATACCCGATGACAGGAAGATAGCCGAGACATATTCTGTAGGTGATATTGTCGTAGATAAGCTCGAAGAATACAAGGAACTCTTCAAAGACTTGGCTAAAAAGGTGGAAGAGTCTGCAAAGGTGGATAGGGATGTAAGGAAACCTAAAGAAACGGAGGAGAGTGGGGATAGGATAGTTTCCTCCGACCTGAAACAAGATTCAGCTTCGAAAAAATCTAGTGATAGGAAGGAACTGGTTATAATAAGCGGTAAAGGCGGCACCGGAAAGACATCTTTGACAGGCACGTTCGCTGCGCTGGCAGAGGATCCAGTTTTATCGGATTGCGATGTAGACGCCGCCGACCTCCATCTGCTGACGGACCCGAAGATAAAGAAAAAAGGTCTTTTCAGCGGAAGCTATGAGGCAAACATAGACCAGGATAAGTGCACTTCGTGTGGCATCTGCATGGAGGAATGCAGGTTCGATGCGATCCACAAGAGAGAAGAAGATGGAGAGGCCATCTACAATATAGATCCTCTCGAATGCGAAGGTTGTGGGGTATGTGATATCGTATGTCCAGAAGATGCCGTCGATCTGAAAGAGGCGGTCAACGGAGAATGGTATATCTCAGAAACAAGACTGGGGGATATGTCACATGCCAAGCTGGGTATGGCCGAGGAGAACACCGGTCGTTTGGTCACACTCGTGAGAGATAATGCTGAAACGCTTGGTTCTGATGAGAGTGAGCTGACCGTTATAGATGGTGCCCCGGGAACCGGCTGCCCTGTCATCGCATCGATAAGCGGGTCAGATTACGCTCTTATCGTTACGGAGCCGACGGTTTCAGGCATACACGATATGGAAAGGGTGCTGGATGTTGCAGACCATTTCGGTATAACTTCGGGGATAATCGTGAACAAAGCTGACCTGAACTGGGACATGACCGAACGGATCGGGGAGATAGCTGATGAAAGAGGTATCGAGATCTTAGGAAATATCTCCTATGATAACGCTTTCACCGAGGCCCAGATGCAGAGAAAAACGATAGTCGAATACACCGACAACGAAACTACAGATAAGATAAAAGATATCTGGGGAAAGATCAAGAGCGATATTTTAGATGAGTAGATTAGAAAAACCATAAATCTATTATCATACTTTTGATAATTATTGTTAAAGGTGCATAGGTGGAAATATGAATGAATCGAATGCTGAGGGAAAAGTGAATGAAAAGCGCAGCAAAAGCATGATCACCTGCATATGTCCTAACTGCGGCTATGAAAAAGAACATGGAAAAGACAAGCCATGTTACCAAGTATCATATCCCGAATGTGGAACCTTGATGAAAAAATAGTGAGAGTTTAAACTAGAACTATATCTCCTACCTTAACACCCAGATCGTCCGCTATAACCGGACACTTAGCTTTCAGAAGAAAGAAAATATTCAGATCTGAGTCGCTCAGTGCTTCATAGTTGCCCTGGCCTTTACTTATGACCATATCTTTTTCTTTCATCCATCTTTTGAACTCCTCTGAATCTCTTTTTGGACCTGTATTGGGAAGCCCGTTGCTGACCGTTTCAAGTTCGGCAAGTTGGTCTATACCCACGTATTCCGCATCTTCCAGCATGGCATCGTTCAATATCGGACCACCTTTTACGACGAATATTACTTTTTTATCTTCCATCCTCTCTAGAAGCAGTTTATCGAAGACTATCTCGCCCGAATTATCGGCTAGATAAACGATCTCCTCGGCATCATCCAGCTCTTTCTTGAATCCATCGAAATGGTCTATCCCGAAATCTTGGTCCAAAACGTCCTCGACGGTCCCTTCTAGATCGAAGTTTGAGTTAGGGCCGAAATCGATTATGTTACCGGCTATAGCTAATTTGGTAGCTGTCAATAACGGATCGTCGGAATCTTCTACCTTGTCTTTCATATCCGGATACATGAACAAGGCTCTGTCGTTGAATTCATCTTTTAGTTTTTTATATGGGTCGCCGTCACTAGTGATCTTCCTGACCATGTAGTGAACTCGATCGGCTATATCTGGTGGTTTCATCCCCCCTAATTCCAAGCCCTGGAGTTCCTGCATGACCTTGTCGAGGACCTCTCTTTGCTTTTGTTGATCATTAGTAGCCATCCTGCTGGCTTCGAGAGCCTGTCTTAAAAAGCATGGAAGACAATCTAAGTAAGTTTTCATTTTATTTTCAACTCGTGCCATTCTACTGTAGAATGTCTTATATATTTTTTGGTATACCTAATAATTGTGTTGAATATAGTCCGTAAAATTTTTGTTTCTCTTATGCATACTTATCGATGGTGACAAGATGATAAGGAAGCATGTATTCTTCGAAGGGAAGGTTCAAGGCGTATTCTTCAGGGCGAACACCCGCGATAAGGCTCGGGAAGTCGGTATAGAAGGGTGGGTAAAGAACCTGCGAGACGGTAGAGTAGAGGCGGTCTTCGAGGGGGCTGAAGAAAAAGTAGACCGAGTTATAAAATGGTGTAAGAATCATCAACCGCATGCAAAGGTCGCCGATGTGGAGATCGAAATCGAAGAACCTAGCGGTGAATTCAATGATTTCGTAGTAAAAAGATGATTTTGGAAGGGGTTTTGTGATAGCCGGCAGTTGAATATCTTTACCTGCTTATCTTCACCTTTCGGATATCCATGGCCGTATAGTCACAATATTTACAGTAAGCTGAATAATCCGATTCGATAACTAGAGCTTGATTACCGCACTGCGGACATCTTTCGTATTTGCCTTCCTTGACAGACCGTTTTTTCTTTCTTTTCTTAGGAGGTTGTTCTGGTTCAACTTCCTGTTCCTCTGGTTCTTCCTCAACTTCTTCTTCCTCTGGCTCTTCCTCAACTTCCTGTTCCTCTGGCTCTTCCTCAACTTCCTGTTCCTCTATCTCTTCATCTTCGACTCCCCTTCGCGAGGGCATCACGGGTACTTCCATATCCGGAACTTCTTCCTGGTGGCTCTCCCTGACCTTTTGGTCTTCCACGTCCAGTATCTGCTTGTGTTTTGCGAAGAGCTTGTCTCTCTTCCTGATCAACTCTTTGTTTTTATTCACCAGCTCTGTTTCATCGACCAATATCTCATCTTTCAATGTAGCAACCAGCGCTGTCAACTTCTCCAGGGTTTCTCTTCTTATATGTAATATATCTTCCTCTTCAGAAACGATGGTGTTCTCCTTCTCGGCCAGGCTTTTCTCCATATCGATCAGTTCAGCTTCTTTTTCGACCAGAGGTTCTCTTTTATCTTCTATGGTTCCTATCCTACTCAATTTCTCTTCCAGATCTTCCCGCATCGTTTCTAGTTCTTCTCTTTCTTCGTCCAACTCTTCCCTGATATCCTTAAGTTCTTCCTCTTCAGTCTTAAGAAAATCTTCCCATTCAGTAAGATCCATCTCCTTGTTCTCGAGAGAACTCTCCATCTTCTCGATCTCTTTTTCCCTTTCTGAAAGTTCTTCCTCTCTCTCTTCGATCTCCTGCATGGCTTCTTTCATCTTTCCGAACTGGCCTTCCATTTCTGATAACACTGAGTTTATTTCTGGCAAACTTATGCCCCCTATTTGATTACCGATATCGATTCACTATTAAATAAATTTCGGAATCTATCTAGCATCTTTTTTATTATCATCCTTATAGTGATTAAGTATATATAAGACCATTATTATTTATTGTTGAGAGTGATAAAATGGCGGGTGAAGAAGAAAAATTCGTGAAATTGAGAAGGTTCAACATATTCATGGGTGTATTGCATCTTATCCAGGGACTACTTATGCTGTCCTTGAGCACGGATGCAACATGGCCGATCCGAGTTACTTACCTTGAATTCGATGAAGTAGCACGAGAACTCGTGGCGACCACTGATACCCTTTTCGAGATCCAATTGGCTCCCATGGTAGCCCTTTTTCTGTTTCTATCCGCAGCAGCCCACTTTTTGATATCGACGATCTTCTACGAAAGATACAAAACATATCTGAAAAAACACATGAATCCATACAGGTGGTACGAGTACTCTGTGAGTGCATCTGTGATGATAGTTATCATAGCGATGCTGACCGGCATATATGACCTGGGAACTCTGGTTACGCTATTCGGACTGGTCGCTGTCATGAATCTGATGGGATTGTTGATGGAGAAGCACAACCAGACCACGGAGGAAACCGACTGGACCTCCTACATAATAGGATGTTTCGCCGGTGCACTACCATGGGTGGTGATCGCTATATCCCTTATCACCGCTTCTACAGCCTCGGGAGGATCTGTACCAGACTTCGTTATAGCTATATTCATATCCATAGGCATATTCTTCAACCTTTTCGCTATCAACATGATACTCCAGTACAAAGAGATCTCTAAGTGGAAGGACTATCTCTACGGAGAACGAATGTACGTTATACTCAGTTTAGTTGCAAAATCAGCTTTAGCTTGGCAGGTCTTCGCAGGCACACTACAACCGTAGGATGATAGGAGATATGACCGAGTTGTAAGTTCAAACAGGGATGTCCTTCCTGTCGAAGAGTACGATGGCTAGTGTTAGGATAATAACTGCGGTTATGATCAAACCTATGAAATCCCAAGTACCGAAAGTATGATCGAACAGTATCTGGTTGTAGTCCCAGTGTCCCAATATACCGTAATCTCCTACTTCAGATAATTTTTCAGCTAAATTAGATACTACCTGGAGCGCGTATTGGAAGAAACCGAACATCAGGGTGAAACCCACGGCTGGTCTTTTTAAGATATGCACGGCTCGTTCGGATGGTCGTAGTCTTCCCGGCGCCGTTGGGGCCCAGGAAACCCAATATCTCTCCCGGGTAAACATCCAGATCCAGATCTTTGATACCGACTATGTCTCCGTAGTACTTGGTGAGACCCCTCATCTTGATTACTGGCTGTGGATCTTCTTTATCCATCCTTCTCTCCTCATGGTGTAAAATTTATGTTTTTAAATATACTTAATGTTTTGGCTAATATTGAGGTAGGAATTGTGTGGGTGAAATATTTGGAAATATGTTGACTATATTTAACTTATTTTTACAATATCATCAATCCTTCTTAACATATTCCATGATTTCACCCTTATACATCAGTAAAAAATAAGCTGGAATCTTTGGTATATTCCCTTCGATATCGAAAGTATCTTTAGTTACCATAAGACCTACCCCACAATCTTCCTTTTCGATGAAATCTACAATGTTTTTCTGATCTTTTTCTTTGATGTCACCTCTATATTTTATCTCTACTGGTATGATAGAGTCGCTGTCCCTTATGATCCCATCGACCTCTTTTTGATTCTTTCTGTGGAAAAACTTTATTCCCAATTCATTGATGAGATGGTTTTCCACAAGTCTTCCCATATTCTCTATAGAGGACCTCAAAGAGTTCACTATACAGGGGTGAGAAAAGTATACTTTTTTCAATTTCTTTGCTGAAGTGATGAAACTGCCAGAATAGTTGTATAGGAGATTCAATAAAAATGAATTCTCAAGATAAAAAATATATTTTGATATCGTTTGTCTCGTTCTCTTAAGATCAGAGGCTAAAGAATCGAACCTTAAAAGCATCCCAGGTCTCTCAGCTATGATCCTCAGTAGTTCCTCTATAACGCTCGGGTCTTCTATACTGTAATTCGAAGGAATATCTTTGTAGATCACCTGGTCTATAAGACTCGACTTTATGTATCTTTTAGACAGTTCTTCACTCATATCGATGGTTTCTGGAAGCCCGTGAAAGTTTACGAACTTGTTGAATTTAGTTATGTAACTGCCTTCATTTAAACGGGCTTTTTTGTATGTTCCTTCTATATCTGTGAAAGTGGTTATCGATTCTCCTTTTAGTTTTAGGTATTCTTTGAAATTAAGAGGTGACAATTTCTGAATGTAGTTCCTACCAGCAAGAGTTTCTTTTCCACTCTTTTGAATGGTCATACTTGAAGATCCAGAAAGTATTATCTTTACTGGCAGTTTTTTGTCGTACAGCAGCTTGATCTGATTCTCCCAATCATCAAGTTTTTGGATCTCGTCAAAGAAAAGATAAGTCTTTTTAGATATCGATTCCTCCATAAGTACTTCTCTTTTGTAGGTTTTTATTATCTCTTCTAAGGACTTTATTTCTTTGTCAAAACTGAAGTACATGATCCGCTCATTCTGGATATCGTCATTTAACAGAGCATCTATCAACTGGTACATTATAGTCGTTTTACCTGTCCTCCTCAGCCCGACTATAGAAACAATCTGTTCAGTTGGTATCAGTTCCTCTATTTTATAATAAAGCTCTCTTTTATCCTCTTCTAAAAGTCGAACCGGTACACTTCCAGAAGACCACCATGGATTGAAATCGATAAGATCTGACACTTCCATATCAAGTATGATGTACTTTGCCTTATATTAAATTTATGTTAACTACGATTAACGTGTATTGGCAAAATACGTTAACCGTGATTAACGTGTTTTACTTCCACGGATAAAGAGTATGTTAATCTGTCTTATTCGCCAGGGTCATACTGAAAGTATCTTCGTGAGAAAACCTTGGTAAGGTCTGGGTATCGCTAAAGCGTTTATCGCTAGGAGTTTCAAGGTCTTGAAAGAGAACGGGATGGAAGAGGCAGCCCTTGGAGTTGATGCGGAGAATCCCAGCGGAGTGCTCCGCCTATCATCATCGTTTGCCATCTTATGCCCATGACTGCCTGTCAGTCAATAAACGATCTTCAACTATTTATCACTCTCTGAGATGTATTCACCGAGTCTAGAAAGACCTTCTCGCAGATCAGGAGTTGGCAATCCGAATCCGATCCTGAAATATTCATCGTATCCGAAGACCTTGCCAGGTGCTAGAACTACACCGTACTTCTCGACAAACCCTTTACAGAAATCCACTGAGTTATCGAAACCATCCGGGACTGTGATGAATCCATTCACTCCCACAGGCCTATACCAGCTCAGACCGTGTTCGTCAATAAATTGCTGAACGATATCCCTGTTCTTTTGAGCAAGCTCACGGTTCTCACTCAATATCTCTTCTTCCATATCACCAAGTGCCTGTTCGGCGATGTGCTGTCCCATCTTGGTCGGTGATATAGTGGTGTAATCCTTCCAACTCCAGGCTTTCTTCACCAGTTCCTCAGGACCGACCATCCAGCCGAACCTGGCCCCTGCGATACCGTAAGCTTTGGTCAAACTGGTGGTGCTGATACCTCTTTCGCTGAGCTTCGCTACGGGTGGCAGCGGGTCCTCGACCAGCATCCTGTAAACTTCGTCACAGAGTAGATAGGCATCGTTATCCTCAGCGATATCTAGAATCGCTTTCACCTTCTCCTCTGGATGGTACCTACCAGTCGGGTTATTCGGGTTGTTCAGAACTATGAGTTTCGTGTTCTCCTGAACAGCTTCTTTGACTTTCTCTACGGACAATGTCCAATCTGGGGGATCCAGTGATACTTTTGTAACTTCAGCGAAGGCCTCCGGTACCGAATGTAGTGCCTGGTACGTCGGTGTGATGACTATCACGTGGTCGTCCTTATCTAGTAACGATATGAACGTGAGAAAGTTTGCCTCCTGGGTCCCGCAGGTGAACAGTATCTCGTCTTTACCTCTCCCGTACCTCTTGGCTATATCTTGCCTGAACCAGGGATCTCCGTTGGTGGGTATCACATAACCCATGGTCCCCGGGTCTCTGTCGAACCGGTTGGCTTCCAGGCTCCTGATACCGCTCTCGGCCAGCATGATATCTGCATGGTGTTCGTACTTCGCGAACCATCTCTCTAGTTCGAAATCTTCGATATTCATGATAGTTAATCTCGTTCAAGAGTTAAGATTTTTTCCTTTTTCTGTTCAGATACACAAAGTACATATCATAGAACGTACAATTTTAATAGGTTAGTGGTGAGATCGATGGATGATACGAAAGGTTGCGAAGTGATCGGTGCCTGTGGTTTGTTGTGTCACGAATGTTCTATACATAAAGCTACAGAAGATGAAGAGATAGCTAAGGAGGTGAGGGACTGGTTCGTTGAGATGGGGTGGCTGAACGGTAATGTGAACATAGATGAATTCATGAAAGACGGTCCTTACTGTTCAGGTTGCCATGGCGATAGAGAAAAACACTGGTCGCCCACCTGCTGGATACTCGATTGTTGTGTCGATGACAAAGGGTTGGACAACTGCAGCCAGTGTTCAGATTTCCCGTGCAGTAAACTGGAGAATTGGGCTATGGAGAACGACGGCTATAAAGAAGCGCTGGAAAGATTGAAACAGATGAAGGCGGATAGAGAAACATCTGTGTAAAATCTTAAATCTCTAAAAGCGATGTAGAACCATGGTAGATAGATACACGATCCCGCTCCTTCACGATCATCATACACACGTCACTCAGTATGCAGCTTTGATAGACTGCCTGAACCTTCAGGATGTGATGGAGAAGGATGAAGCTCTTTGTCTGATCGGTGAGAGAGATGAAGAGCCTGTAGTCGTACTAGGCTGGGACAGCAGCAGGTACACGCTGACCAAGGAAGACATCGACGGCATGGGTCCCGTTCTGGTCTGCAACCGTTCACTGCACGGATTCGTGATGAACGATGCCTGTAGGGAGTATCTGAAAGATGACTATCCCGATTTTGTGAAGAATATAGATGACGACAATTGGTTGGAGATGAATCTGTCTCGGGTGCTTAGGACGATAGCTAAGATCGAGGGAGTTGACATAGTGAAGCTGGACAGATATTTCGACTCATTGCTCGAGAACGGGGTATGGTCGGCTGAAGATATGCTGCTCATAGATGAAGAAACACTGTGGATGTTGGATGGGTCTGAATATTCTGGTCGTGTAAAGCTCTGGGCGGATCTGGATGTGTTCCAGGGATTTAGTGAAGAGGGTAGAGATAAGTTAGAGGGGGTCAAACTGTTCACCGACGGTGCCCTTGGTTCATGGACCGCCGCTATGAACGGAGAATTCAAGAACGGCAGCAGTGGGATCTTACTTCATACTGACGAGGAACTTGAGGATATGATATCTGGATTGTGTGGTGAAGTAGACAAGATCGCCATCCACGCAATCGGGGGTCGAGCGATAGATCAGGTTGTCAGAGTTGTCGAGGGGATGGATGGTGATATCCCATCGATCCGTATGGAGCACGCGGCTTTCATCTCTGAGGAAACTGCTAGGGAAGCACTAGATCTTGGTATCACTCTCTGCATGCAGCCAAATTTCAGCTTCAACTCAGTAGAGTTCAGGGATAGACTGGCTGACGAGATATTGGAGAAGAACAATCCGTTCAGGATGTTGATAGACGATGTTGGATATGTGCCAGGTGATAACTTGATCTTCGGCTCCGACGGTATGCCTCACGGTGTGGACTACGCTGTGAGATCCGTTTTTTTTCCTCCCTTAGATGGGCAAAAGTTAAGCATGGACGAGTTCGCCGCGGGGTATTGTCTGGAGGATGAATCTAAGGGTGAAATAGAAGTAGGAATGGATCGTGAGCAGAAGGAGATAGAAACAAGTATCAAATCATATCCGTAAAAAATGATCATATCTTATCTAAAGATCTTTGAACTCTTTTCTCCCATAGAGCCATGCCTAATCCTTTGAAGATATCTCTAGATTTTTTGAGATATCTCTTGCTTTTGTCATCTTCTCCTCTTTCTTGGTGATATAGCCCATATTCATAGTAGAATCTAGCCATGTCATCTTTTTTACCGCTGTCTTCGATGATCTTTTTAGCCTTCTCGAGCTGGGTTCCAGATTTTAAAAGTTCACCCTTCTCTCTATAGATCTGTCCTATGGTCAACCTGCTCATGAACTCTTCCATGGGTGCCTCGATATCTAAC
>CAZFVW010000029.1:0-14193 GCA_964522285.1 uncultured Thermoplasmata archaeon
TCTCTGTGATTCACCGAGAGTGAAAACGTAGATTTTTCGTCGTAGGGTATATCATCGGCTTTCATATCGGACAGTATGGGATATTCTTCTGTAGAGTGTTCGAAAATATCGTGAAGGTATGGGAGTCCCAGTTTTTTCCAGGTTTCCGGGGGTACTGTCACGCAGATCAATCCACCTGCATCTTGACGTAATCTTCTGATCTTGGAAGGTGTGATGTGTACCGAAGGTGTTACCAGATCTGTCTCTTGTTCCCGCCCATCGGAGTCGTAGACCATCAGGAAACCTCCCGTTTCTAGATGCTGGATAGCTTCATCGATTGTTATATTCATGGTTTAAGATTGACACGGTTTATAATAGAGTTTTGGTGGGATAACATATTTATCTATAAGGATGATAAGGTTTACCGTGAGAACATGCTCGATGACCTCGACAAGATAGATAAGATCGATAAAGAGGGTATGCTAAACATACTCGAGAACTTCCCAGAACAGATCGAAAATGTTGTAAATAAACTAGATCTGAAGACCCTTCCGTTCAACCCAGATGAGATAGTAGTAACGGGTATGGGCGGTTCTGCCATAGTGGGAGATATACTCAAGAGCTTGCTGGCCAACAGGATCAACATACCTATATTCGTGAATAAAGATTATTCATTACCTTCTTTCGTCAGCGAGAACACCCTACTGTTCGTGGTCTCTTATTCAGGTAATACCGAGGAAACTCTGAGCGCAGCTAGAAAGGGATTGGAAAAGAAAGCCAAGGTCATCGCAATAAGTTCTAACGGTGAGCTGGAGGAGATATGCAAAGAGAGAGGCGTGGTCTTCATAAGAGCACCGAAGGGATACCCTCCCCGAGCCGCTATCGCTTTTATGTTCGTACCAGTACTCATAATTTTATCCGAGATGCTGATATACGACTCTGACGTTGCCATAATAGACACGGTCAACGAATTGAAAAGTCTCAGAGACGAAATAAAAGTAGAGGTGCCGACCGAAAAGAACCGTGCGAAACAGATCGCTGAGAGGATCAAGGGGAAGACCCCGATAATCTACGGTCATTCGATATACAACGCCGTTGCCAACAGATGGCACACCCAGTTCAACGAGAACTCAGAAGTGCTCTCTTGGTACGGAGCCGTTCCTGAGATCAACCATAACGAGGTGGTCGGATGGGAAGGCGACGACAGTTCATTCCATTTCGTACCTATATTCTTGAGGGATGAGAACGAAGGCGAGAAGATAAAGAAAAGGGTAGAGATCACAAAAGAGCTTGTGATGGAACCCAATACAGACGACGTGATCGAAGTCTGGGGTAGAGGAGAGACCCAACTAGCCAGGATACTTTACTCGATCTATCTCGGAGATTACATCTCGATATATCTAGCACTGTTATACGGAAGAAATCCGTCTCCCGTGGAGATCATCACCAAACTGAAAGAAAAACTGTAGAAAAATATACCTATGCGTACTTACCGTCGCCGACGTGATGCAGACTTTTGATCACTTTACCGCTGTCCGAATCTACCATAGTTTTACCGTCGGTCATAGCTCTACCTACGGCTAGCGGTTTTTTGTGTTCGACATCTCTCACCCAGACCAAGTCTCCTTCTTCTATGGTCTCATCGGCATCGACTATCCCTGGTGCCATGATATCCGCACCGTTGTAGACGAACTTGACCGCGCCCATGTCTACGGTGACGTATCTTTTGGACGCTTCCATCTCTAAAAAACCCTTGATGGTTGGTAAGACCTCGTCGTCAAAAAACGTAGCTATGGGTTTCTTGTCGACTAAAACCACCTTACCGTTCTCAGTATCGGCTACGTCCACTTGATCACCTAGGTGGAACGGCGAATCGCCGAGCTTCTTTTCCAATTGTTTTACATATTTTTCGATCTTTTTGTCCTTCAAACGGTGCCTGTTCTTGTAATCCATCGTTCTACTTTAAAACAAAATATGTTATTAATCCTTTGGTGCATGATTGTGATGTTTGTATTTGATCTGTAAAACTATCCTATCTTCTCCATCACTATCTTATAACCCGGGTCTTCACCACGTTTTACCAATATGACCATATCTCCTCCATCTGAAAATGAGTAATTCCATTTCACCCCGTCCACCGTCATGTAACCCTTATTTGCGAACAATTCCCATTCGAACCATTCGGTCTCCGTGAGCGTCCCTAAGTGAAGATTACGTTCGAGAGAGTTGTTCCTGTAAAAGGTGATAGTGATATTATCTACTTGGGGGTAATTTTCCCGATCTCCGATATATTCCGCTTTCCAAGTATCAGTCAATCTTGATTTGTGCCATCTTTCTTTAAAATATCCGAAATATGATATCGTTAAAGTAGATGCTACTATTATTACTATTATCAATATGATTGTGACTGTCTTTTTATAGAACAGTTTTTCCTCTTCGAGACCGGTTTCTCCTTCAGAATTCATACGATGTCAGCTATTTCAATTTAAGGTGAAAACTACTTATAACATTTACGTAAAAAAGATCGTGAACTACATCGTTGTGCAGAATATTGAATTTTCATCAGTCTTCACTCTTCTTACCCGAGACATTTTCTACTTTTATCTGACCAACCTTGACTCCTCCCATATCTGCTTTTTCAACCATGCGCCCGATCACCTTTTCAGGTTCTTCTTCTAGTTGTTCCACCATCAAACAAAGTGCCTCTCTTTTTTCTTCTTCATCATCTAAAAAACTGACAACCCCATTGAACTGGACACTCCTGTAAGAATGATCACATCTTCCTTCGCAGTAACCTAGATCATCTAAAATCTGGCCATAGACTTTGTTATTTTCCTTTAAATAATCTATCTTTTTCCCTTCTTTAGCGCAGTGGAAGTAGAACTTCATCTCCCGTTCGTCGAAGGCATAGTTGAGAGTCACGAGATAAGGTTCGTCATCTTTAGACATCGCCATGGTCAGGTATTTCTGGCTGTTTATGATATCGATTATCTCTTCTTGGTTTTTGATCTTTTTCTCACTTCTTCTCATATGGTAACTATTCATGTTGATCGCCGATCCGTGTGTTACTCCAAACCTAGACTTACTTCTATAGCTTTATCAACTTCTCTCAACTTATTCTTAGAAAGAGACTCTAATCTCTTGACTACCCTGGCTTCGATGTCTATCGTTACGATCTGGTTCAATAAAATCAAGGATTTTTTATGTATCTCAGCATCGATTGGGGCGATCTCTACCTGCATAGGATAAACTTTCTGATAACTACTGGTAAGGGGTGCTACTATTGTGGTAGGTGAATATTTATTACCTATATCATTTTGGATCACCAAAGCAGGTCTTGTTTTTCCCTGCTCAGAACCCTTGTTTGGATCCAAGTCCACCAATACTATGTCACCTCTTTTTACATCCACGTTATCACTGTTCTTCAAGCGCTTCCTTGGAAGCGGTCAACATCTCTTCACTGATCTCTTTATTCTGTTCTGCTAGGTTTTGATAACCTTCCTTGAGCTCTTCTGAAATGTCTTTTTTCTTTATAACGATCTCCCCATCTCTATCCGTGATCTCTACCTTATCACCGCTGTAGATGTGTTCCTTGTCCCTTATACTCTTAGGTATGGTCACCTGCCCTCTCTCTCCTACCTTCCTGACTCCAGTTTCTCTCATACAAATTCATATTTAATTCATATTTTATAAACGTTTTCACTCGATTTCATCTTTTAAGGATACTTTCAAAAGTGCTTCTTGTAAAGATAACCCGTAAGATTGACCGCCAAAGCGACGATCACCCAAAAGACCAAAAGTATCGTAAAAGTCTCTGTAAGATTCCTTCCACCAAGATACGGGATGAAACCTTCTCCCTGCAGTATCAAAACAAGAGCTAGAGATCCATAAGTCCTAGCCCCGAAAACCGGAAACAACAACTTTACGTGCAGTTTCATCACAATTATACCCATCACTAGGTAAAATATCATCCCGGCTAACACCGTCAAAGGCAGATCTATAGAAGCGAGTAATAACAATAATGATAATATATTATAGTACACGGTGCTCTTGCTCACGTAATGCTTCTCCATGACGATACCGTAGACCAATATCACGCAGACACCGCCGACGGCGGCCTGGAAAGGGGTGAGCAGGGGCATGTGAGGGGTATTTCCATCGAGGTATTTAAATCTGAACACTTTCACCGCCCACTCTCCGAGCGCCAAATATTAGTATAAGAAGCTAGAATGAGAGTTACTGAACGAGACGATGAAGGTAGAAGAACTGGATATTCCAGAGGAAGCGAAAGAGATAATCCGTGCAGACGGTATCGAAGAACTCTATCCACCTCAAGCCGAAGGTGTAGACGATGTGCTCCAGGGAAATAACTGCGTCTTCGCGTTACCGACGGCTAGCGGGAAATCTCTCCTGGCATATCTAGGCATAATAAAACGGGTCGTAGAGAACGGTGGGAAAGCACTCTATATCGTACCACTCAGAGCACTAGCTTCTGAGAAGATAGAAGACCTGAAAAGATTCGAGTCTTTAGGTCTGAATCTGTCCATATCCATGGGAGATTACGATAGACCGGATCCTTCACTCAAAGAAAGCGACGTGATAATCGCGACCTCTGAAAAAGCTGATTCTCTACTGAGGCAGAACGTGGGATGGTTGGACAAACTCAATCTAGTGATCGCCGATGAAGTACACCTGATAAATGATCGTGAGAGGGGAGCTACGTTGGAGGTCACTCTTTCCAAACTCAAGCAGGTCAATCCCGATGCTCAGATAATCGCACTTTCAGCGACGATCAAGAACTCGGATGCCATCGCCAGGTGGCTGGACGCCGAACATCATAAAAGTGATTGGAGACCAGTAGAATTGAAAGAGGGCGTTTATCACAACAATAAGATACGTTTCGAAGACGGAGATACCGAAGAGTGTAACGATTCCAGAGCAGAGATAGCTATCTGTGAACCCACTTTGAAAGAAGGTAAACAGTGTCTTGTATTTGTTGGAACTAGAAGGTCTACAGAAGGTACTTCGAAACGACTTAGAAAAACAGTCAATGAATATCTAACTGAGGAAGAGAAGGAAGAGCTTGAAGAGATCTCTGAAAAGATCCTATCGAACAGCACAACATCGGTGGGTGAATCACTATCAGAAGTTGTAAAAGACGGGATCGCTTTCCATAACGCTGGTTTGAACAATGAACAGAGGAAGATGGTCGAAAGGGGGTTCAGAGACGGTTTTATCAAGTTGATTGTCGCTACACCCACTCTCGCAGCAGGTATCAACATGCCCGCGCGAAGAGTTATAGTAAGAGACTGCAGGAGATACGACGCGGTAAGAGGCTTCAGAGCTCCGCTACCTGTCATGGAGGTAAAGCAGATGTCTGGGAGAGCCGGCAGACCAGGTTATGACGACGTTGGTGAGGCTGTACTCGTAGCGAAACGTGACAGCGACGAGAAGATGCTCTTCGAGGAGTACGTATTGGGCGACAGCGAAGTGATCTTTTCAAGGATGGCTACGGAACCCGCCCTACGAAAGCATATACTAGCGTTGATAGCTACATCTCACTGTGGAACGGAAGATGAACTCTATGATTTTATGGAGGAAACGTTCTACGCTGAGTACAGTGATATCTGGATGATCGAAGATCAGGTGAGGAAGACCATCGATCTGTTGGAAGAAAAGGGCATGGTTGAGAAGGGGGAAGATGGAGATGTACTCAAACCTACTAGGTTCGGGAGAAGAGTTTCCGACCTCTACATCGATCCACTTTCTGCTGACAAGATGAGGACTGCTGTTGATAGTGGTAAGATGGGCATACCTCTTTCATACCTCCAGATAATATCTTCTACCCCGGATATGTTCCCGCTTTACATCAAAAAAAGTGAATTGCCTCTTTACGAGGAGAAGGCGGATGCTATCAGGGCGGACCTCTTCGAGGACCTACCTCAGGACCCTTCCGATCTAGAATACTTCCTTTCCGCACTTAAAACCGCTTCCATGCTGAAAGACTGGATGGACGAACTCTCCGAGGATGAGATCGCTAACAAGTACGGTATCGGACCCGGGGACATACGGAATAAAGTAGAGACCGCGGAATGGCTGCTTCATTCGGCTTCTGAAGTGGCGAAATTGTACAATAAACAGAAGAGTGAAGTACTAAAAAATATGACTGAAAGGATCAAATACGGCATCAAAGAAGAGCTTCTCCCACTCACCAAATTAGAACAGATCGGCAGAGTAAGAGCCCGGACGCTCTATAAAGCGGGATATGATACCCCTGAAAAATTTAAGAACGCTTCTGAAAAGGAGTTGAAAGAACTCGAGGGCATAGGCGACACTATATCTAAGAAGGGGAAAGGAGGTAGGCAGATCGATCAGTCTTTAGGTGATACTGAAGACCATGGTGAAGAGCAATCTACCTTATCCGACTTCTAAGTTTTAAACTCATTTCTTTAACTTTTTACCCAACTTATTTTCCACAGATTCGATCTTTCCCGAGATCCTGTTCTTCGCACCCTCTCTATCATCTATCTTTATATCTGTAACTACCCTTTTCGATCTCTTTCTCATCTCATGATGGCACTTAGAGATAAGGTCCATGAACTCATCCCAATCACCCTCTACGACCGTAGCCATCGGAGTGAACCTATAATCTAGACCACTTTTATCGATCATGTCCAGAATCTTGGACACGTATTCACTAACACTTTCTCCTTTATCCAGGGGTACTACTGAGAACTCGGCTATCATTTTTATCACCATTTTAATAGTTATTTTTTGGAAAATAAACCTTTTGGCTGACAACTGTCTGGCTAGAGTTAAGAAAAATATTTATATACGAGCCTCATAGTTGAACCTAGCAAAGTTATAAGTGGTGTTTAAAAATGAGGAATAATATAAAGTTGATTAGCAATGTTGCCCCGATTTTTGCAACATTGGCGGTGATGCTAGTTCTATTACTGAGTTCTACTGCTTCTGTGATAGGCGCTGGTGCACCGACCGACGAGAAGGTTCACGAAACGAGAAGTGACGATTATCTGACAGCAGCTTTCCAGAGCCAGATAGAAAATCTTAATCCATTGAGTATCCAGGACGTCTGGAGCTCTCAGGCTGCTAGAGATCCGATCTACAGCGGCTTGGCTGGAACCCACGAGCATAGTAAGAAAACCATCCCTTGGATGGCTTATGATTGGAGTCCGATAGGTCCGAGTGGCAGCGGAGAATACGATCCGAGTGAAACATATGAGGATCCAGACCCTGAAACAGTTGTCAATGAAGGGATCCCCAGCGACGATCTTGAAGTCATCGTTCACATGAGAGAAGATATTAGATTCCACAGGTCTGAAGATTGGTATGATTCTGGAGAGATGTGGAAATCCCCTTATACGGACTTCGAGTTAGAAGGAGAAAAGATGGAAGTAGCCACCGCACATGACGTTGTTTTCAGTGCTGAGATGACACAATGGACTGCTCCTCTTTTCCAATCAGGGTTCTTACCATTGAACCAGACAGCGAAAGGCGATGAAAACGATAAAAATGATCCGAATTGGATCGTGAACGGCGGAAACGGTATGTACGGTGGAATTCAGATGGTTGACGATTACACAATCAGATTCGAACTTGATGAACCGTACGCTATGTTCTACGGGGGTTCTTTCCCGATGGTTTTACCCATGAAAGTATGGGATGAACATACATTACTAGATAGCAGTAATCAAGGTGCCCTTCAATGGGATTGTGGCCAGGGTGGATCAATAGAAGATCAGAAAAAAGCTATGGTCGGTAACGGACCGTTCATGTGGACAGAATGGGACAAAGGTAGTTATATCAAATTAGATAAAAATCCTGATTATTTTGCAGACGGCACTCGAGATCCCGATAAATTAGAAGGGGTCAGCATGAAGAACGTGAATTTGATGCCGAGCTTCGAGGGGATCGATTTCCTTATCCGTTCGACGAGTTCCGCAGCGGTCATGGCCTTGAAACAGGGTGACGTTGATACTGTTGCATGGGCTATAGAACCTGGCTCGATACCAGATCTCAAGAGTAATCCTAACACAGACGTAATCAAAACCCCGGATTTCGGTTTCTTCTATATGGCATTTAATATGGAAAAACCCGCCTTCGGGTACAAAGATCATCCGGGTGGAGGAGAACAATTGGGAACTTACTACCCCGAGGATGTTAGTTATAAATTCAGGGAAGCTGTTGCCCACGCCTCCGATAAAGGTTACATAGTGAACAACCTTCTGCAGGGTTATGGCTCTGTAGGGGCATCGGTTGTTTCTCCTGATAATGAGAAATATTACAACAGTACTGTAGAGACCTATGCTTTTGATCTCGATAGAGCTGAACAGTTATTGGTAGAACAGAATCAGATCTGGCGTGACGAATTAGATGGTTTCGATTACGTGTGGACCGGAACGCAGGATGGAACCTTCAAGATCCCTAGAGTTTCCGGTGATAAATTTGAAGCTGATGGGGATAAATTCTTCCTCTTGACACCAACTGCAGATTACGACCCTGTCAGGGCTCAAGCTGGTCAGAGAGTAGCATCCGATCTCTCGGAACTGGGAATCAACATCGAATCTAAAGGTCAAAATTTCCAATCACTTGTAGGAAGATTAGATCCTGGTCAAAGGATGACTTCTAATGGATATGACATCTACGTTTTAGGATGGTCTATAGGCGGTTTCGAAGCTCTAGGTAGCTTAGAAGCTTTCTTCCATTCAAGAAATGATAAACCAGGTGGTTACAACATGCCTGGGTTCAGGAACAAGAGATTTGATGATCTAGTTGAAGAAGCTGAAAAGGCCATGGATCAGAACGTAAGAGCTGATCTTGTACGTCACCTTCAGGGTATCATCTCAGAAGAATTGCCTTACAATGTTCTTTTCTTCAGAGATCAAGTTAATGGTTACAACGTAGAGTGGCAAGGATGGGTTGATTGGCCTGGTGGAATATGGAACAGTTTCAGCTGGGGCCACATCGTGAAAGGCGGCGGTCAAACATTGAACGTAAACCTAGAATCACCGGATATGACCAAAGGTGGGCAGCAGGAAATCACCGTATCTTTGACGGAAGACGGATCGCCTGTCGAGGGCGAAAGCATCAGTCTTTCAGTCGATCAGAATGCAACACTTGGTTCGACTACTGGCACGACCGATTCTAATGGTGAATTCACCACCACATTAACGGCTCCTTCCGATATCGAAGACACTATAATCCTTACATTATCTGCTGAAACTGGTGACGGTTTAAAAAAATCAAAATCAATAACGGTCTATCCTCAAGACCTTCCTTCTATCATTTTAGATGTAGACGTTGAGATAAGCGAGATCGAATATGACGAAGATTCGGAGATCACTATAACATTAACAAGTCCAGGAGGAGATTTGACAGGCGCTGAGATATCAGCTTCTATCGATCCTGCAGAAGGACAAGCATCACTGGACCCATCGATCATCGAGAACTACAGCGGCGAAGCGACTATGACCTTCCAAGCACCAGGTGTAGAGGAGGGAGAAACGGTCGATTACACCATCGAATTCACGGCTTCTAAAGCAGGATTCAAGAACGGATACGCCGAAGAAGAGATATCAGTCACACGCCCTGCAGACGACGATGGCGATGGTGGAGACGGTGGTGGAGACGGTGGTGGAGACGGTGAAGATAACGGTTCACCGGGTCTAGGCATACTACCGGCACTGATAGGCACAGCGTTCACCGCTTCTGTTTACGCGATCTACAGAAGAAGAAGGAACAGATAAAACTAAAACCCCCTTCCCTTTTCACTTTAAATCATAAGGATGTGCTATAAATGAAACTGCAAAAATTCATACTCGGCAGGGGCATACAGCTCTTCGTTACACTTTTGATCGTATTGACCATGCTGTTCTTGGTGTTCCGGGCGATGCCTGGTGATGCCGCAGATATGGTTATCAATCCACAGATGGATGCAAAGGCTAAAGATAACCTTAGACATCTTTACGGTCTAGATAAACCGATGCATGAACAGTATATTCTTTACATGAAGAATATGCTTACTTTTAAATTCGGTACCTCTTTTAGGACTATGAATCCCGTGTGGATGGAAGTTCAACCCAGGATAGGGCCTACATTCCTTCTGTTCGGTACTTCATTGATCTTAAATTACATAACAGGTATACTTCTAGGTATGGGGATGGCCTGGTACAGAGGAACAAAATTTGAGATAGGTGGTATCGTCGGTAGTTTGATATTCCGTTCTATGCCTTACTTCTGGCTGGGTTTATTGATGTTGTTCGTATTCTCAGCGAAGCTAGATCTTTTCCCGACAGGGGGGATCAAAACCGCGGGAGTTGACATGGTGTGGTACAAACGAGCAGGAGACATTTTGTACCACATGACTTTGCCACTGATAACGCTGATCATCGTAGGTATAGGTGGAATCGCCCTTTTGATGAGAAACAGCATGCTGGACACGCTCGGTGAAGATTACATAGTAACAGCCAGAGCTAAGGGGTTATCTGAAAGGAATATTATGATACATCATGCAGCTAGGAATGCGATGCTTCCGATCATGACTTCTATCGCTTTGAGCGTTGCTTTGATCTTTGCAGGAGGTATAATAACTGAACAGGTCTTCTCTTGGCCTGGACTCGGTAGGCTATTGATCTCTAGGACATTATCACACGATTACCCAGTAGTTCAGGGTGTGTTCTATATCATCGCCTTGCTAGTATTGACTATGAACGCAGTTGCGGATGTGTTGTACGCATTCCTTGACCCGAGGGTACAATTGTGAGGTGTAAAAAATGGTAAGTAAAAAAGCAATCAAGGATAAATATCGTGACACTAAAAAGATTTTTTCGAAAAACTGGAAACTGTTCAAGAGAAGTAAACTCGGCATATTAGGAATCATCATAATCGTAGCTTTCGTTCTGATGGCTGCTCTTGCGCCGGTACTCACAAATCGTGATCCTATGAAATGGACTGCCCCATATGAAGATATGGTAAAAGCAGACAGAAATTGGAAAAAAGGTGATTGGATACTCCAGGGACCTTCTATTATACATGGTTCACCTGTAGTTTCTGGAGGTGAATACAAAGCTAGTGAAGAGATGCCAAACAATGAAAATGGGCTTTATATGATCGGTGACGATGAAGACGGCGATTCCAAACTTTACTGGGTTTCACCTACTGACGCGTCACCTTTCACTAAAACTTTCAACTTCCCCGGGAACGGTACGAGCGAGCCTGCAATATATCCTGTCACTGAAGTCAGCGAATATGAAAATTGGGGTGAAAGGGTCTATTTCGGTAATGATCAGGGAGTACTCTATAGAGCCACCCCTGACTCTGGAGCCAATAAACGTATCAATGAAGATTGGTCTTTCGACCTCAGTGAGGAATTGTCAGAATCCGTATCTATAGCACATACACCTATTGTTACAGATTTTAATGAGAACGGTGAAGATCATCTTTATATCATAGTAGCTACGGAGAACTCCATACACGCAGTAAGAGATACTCGATACGGTGATACGAATCCAGAGCTGGTTTGGAGTCAAAATTTTGAAGATATGGGTAATGAAACTGATTTTTCACTTAATCAGCCAGATATATTCCAGAACCCAAAAACAGATGGACTCAGAAACACCAAAACGATAGCAATAACAACCGATACGGGTGAATTGATCTATATAGACGCTTTGAATGGCGGAGAGATCATATGGAACTTCAATATAGAAGATGTTGCAGAGGAAGAAGTTAAACTTACAAGGCCTGTAATACCTTTCAATCTCAAGAAGGGCGATCAAAGTGACCAGTTCTTCTACACAGCAGGTGATGATGGACGTATATACATCATCCCGAACAATCAAACAGTCGACCCTGAAGAACTTGGAGAAGACAATATAGCAGATGTTGAAGAGGACGCTGAACTTTCCGTACCTGAAGTGAGAGCAAACGGCAAAGGTGTATGGATCCTGGCAAACAAACAAGGTCAGGGGACTATCCATTATCTACAAAGAAGTGAACTTACTACAGCTCCCGAAGACAGAGTCGCCAGTTGGCAATACGACTTAGGAGATAAAGGTGTAGGTAATCCTTTCTTTTTCCCGAAAAATGATTTCGTTTACACTGCAAACAATAACAATCAGATCTTCTGTTTCCAGAATTCAGTAGAACCCGGTGAGAGTCATTTGACATGGACCATCAATATCGGTGGAAATATAAAAGATGTTTTCCTGACTCAACAGGGTTCTGAAGGAGATACTCTTGTAGTCATCCACGAGAGCGGTGGAGTAGAAGGTTGGGGCGCTAGAGGAGAATTCTTAGCACCTCTTCCACCCGGAAAAGGTACAAACACAGACACACAATACCTATTAGGAACTGACATCCAAGGTAGAGATATATTCTCACAGCTCGTTTACGGCAGTAGGATAGCTCTATTGGTTGGTTTCGCTGCTGCGTTCTTCGCTGTATTCTTAGGAACTGCAGTAGGTATCACAGCTGGTTACATAGGCGGCACGGTTGATATCATCCTTATGAGGATCTGCGACGTATTCCTTTGTATGCCCGGTTTGGCACTGATGATCGTATTCGTCGCTCTACTTGGGACGAGTATATGGAATATCGTATTCGTGATCGGTGTTATCGGTTGGCCAGGTATAGCCAGGGTTATAAGAGCTCAAACTTTAAGTCTCAAAGAACGTCCTTTCATAGATTCTGCAAGAGTCAGTGGAGCTAGCAAAGCCAGGATCATGTTCAGGCACATAGCTCCTAACGTGATGCCTTTGACTTTGCTCTACATGACATTCCAGGTAACTGGAGCTATCCTGTCGGAAGCATCGCTGAGTTACATAGGACTAGGCGATCCTACATCGACCAGTTGGGGACAGATGCTCTACACACTTACAAGAGGTTCCGGAGCTACATTCACTGCTTGGTGGTGGTTCTTCCCACCAGGACTCAGTATCACACTGCTTGTACTCGGATTCTTCTTTATATCAAGAGCGTTCGACGAAATAATCAACCCGAGACTCAGAGAGAGGAGGTAATACGATGGGAATGTTAGAAGAAGATATCATGGAACCAGACGAAGAAGAGATAGATACAGCAAGAGAAACACACGAGATCAAAGTCGATAAGGGATTAGCTAGAGAATTTGCACGGATGAAGAAGGAATTCACAGGCGATAAATTACTCGATGTTGACGACCTCAAAGTCAGGTTCGAAGTGATGAGCGGTGAAGTCAAAGCCGTAGACGGTATTACCTTCGATCTGAAACCCGGTGAGACCATGGGTCTTGTCGGGGAATCCGGGTGTGGTAAAACAACAGCAGCCTTCGCTATCAATCACCTGCTACCGGATAACGGAAGGATCGCTGGTGGATCGATCACCTATAAAAATAGAGTGATAGGTGAGCAGGAAGATGCACCCAGCGGGTTCTTGGCGCGAACAAAGGAAGCAAAGGAAAAGAAAGAGATGATCAATAAGATACGATGGAAAGAGATCTCCATGGTGTTCCAGGGCGCTATGAACGCTCTGAACCCGGTACACAGAGTCAGCGACCAGATAATCGAGGCTATTAGAGAACATGAAGACTTGTCCTACGACGAAGCAAAAGAGAGAACCTTGAAACTATTCAAGCTCGTCGGATTGGAAAAATCTAGATTGAACGGATACCCCCACGAATTCAGCGGCGGTATGAAACAAAGAGCCATGATAGCCATGTCTCTTGCATGTAATCCTTCGCTGATCATAATGGACGAGCCCACAACTGCTTTGGATGTTATAATGCAGGATAAGATCCTAGCAGAAGTTAGAGATCTTCAACAAGCTCTCAATATAGCCACGATCATAATCACTCACGACATCAGTGTTATCGCAGAGACAGCGGAGAAGATAGCCGTTATGTATGCCGGTAAATTCATGGAATACGGAGATATAACTGCTATATTCCACAGAACGGCCAATCCTTATACTGAAGGTCTGAAAGCCGGTTTCCCGAAGATAAAGGGAAAGATGACAGATCTCAAAGCTATCCCGGGCAGTCCTCCCGACTTAGTGCACCCTCCACGTGGATGTAGATTCCACCCCAGGTGTAAATACGCTAAGGCAGTCTGTATGGAGAAAGAGCCCGAGATGAAGAAGGTTGAAGACAACCACTGGTCTAGATGCCACTTCGCTGAAGAAGTGTTTAACGGTGAACTACAAGAAGGAGGCCGATAA
>CAZFVW010000030.1:0-13765 GCA_964522285.1 uncultured Thermoplasmata archaeon
GTATGGCGGTAAGAATTTATCTACCTCTTCTTGAGCCGGTACGTCCACCCCTTCGATAGTGTGTGTTAGAACGAACGCGTCTATTCCTACCATAGCGGGGAGTAATACTCTGTCATCTTCAGCTATCTTGAATGCGTTTATCATCAGATCTAGACCTTCCTGGTTCTTCTCAGAATAGAACTGAAGCCAACCAGCGTCTCTAGAGGCCATGGTATCCTGGTGATCTGCCCATATATTGATAGGTGCTGAAAGTGCCCTGTTTCCTACAGCCATCACTATCGGTAATCTCATACCGGATGCGACGAAAAGCATCTCGTGCATCAGTGCTATACCCTGTGAAGCAGAAGCTGTTACAGCTCTCGCTCCGGCTGCTGATGCGCCTATACATGCGCTCATAGCTGAGTGTTCACTTTCAACTCTTATCATCGAAGCATCCAGTTCTCCATCCGCTATGTACTCGGATATCTTCTCCGGGAACAGTGTAGATGGGGTTATAGGGTAAGCTGGAACAACATTCGGTCTGCACAACTTAGCTCCGAGAGCAGTTGCCATATTTCCTTTGATCGTCATAGATGTGTGTTTCGCCATGTTATCACTTCTCCTCCTTGACCATTATTATGGCATCGACGGGACATTCGTTGGCGCATATTCCACACCCTTTACAGTAATCCAAGTCGATCTCGACGGCATCTTCCGTTTTCTTTATAGCAGCATCTGGACAATAATTGAAACATTTGAAACATTGTATACATTTCTCAACGTCTACTTCGGGTTTCATGGTCCTCCAGCTGCCTGTTTTGTATTCTTTCGAACTTCCTGCTTTCTTATTGATAGCTCCTATCGTGATCTTTGCACACATTTTTACACCCCTTTAACATTATCATAAGCTTCTTTAGCTGCGTTCTTGTTCTCATCATGCTTGACCGGGACGTTGTTCTCGATGGCCTCGTATATCGATTCCATCTTGACGTTGCCTACAACTCGGGAGTATCCTCCAAGTATCGCCGTGTTCACGATAGGGTTTGTTTCAGTTCCCAATCCGTTATCTACGGCTATAGATGTCGCATCTACAGTGTATACTTCAGCATCTCCAAAATCGAATTCTGAAGGATCCTTGCCAGTGTTTAGTATTACCTTTCCACCGGGTTTCAGTCCTTTTGCCACGTCAACAACATCCAGTAAACTCATATCCAGAACGATTACAACGTCTGGTTCGTATATCTGAGTTTTGATGTCGATCGGTTCATTATCTATCCGTGTGAACGCGGCTACAGGAGCACCTCTTCTCTCGACACCGAACATAGGGAAGGCCTGAACGTCTTTACCTTCTCTGAATGCGGCATCTGCGAGAGTATTGGCGGCAGTTACTGAACCCTGTCCGCCACGTCCGTGAAATCTCACTTCGTACATTTTTCCACACCTTTAGAATGTTCATTAGTATCTCTATTATTAATGTTCCGATTGAAAAACAGGAAAAGTCACTATAAACTAAATATTCTATATATGCCTATCCCGAATATTTTTCCATCAAAAGTTCGATCTTTTCAGCAGAATCCTCGTCGTCGTGTTCTAGATACCAATCCTTTACTCTATTGACGAAATCCACAGCTTCATCTTCGTCGATGTGGTCTTCCAGTTCGAATTTATCTATTCCAGCTTCAACGAGTAGATCCTCTCTCTTGGAATAAGGCATATCTCCGAGTGTAGAAGTGCATAAAAATACACCGTCCATCAGTTCTCTGACATTTTCTATTTCTCCGAAATCGAAGATATCTTCCTGCTCCTCGGCCATGCTGGTGGTCTGGTATATGGTCCTGGAAGACAACTCTTTGAAGGCTTTGTTGACGTGTTCACCTGTCTTCGCTGAAGTGAAAAAGTGATAATCGAAATGATCCAGATATCCCTCTAAGTCGGTTTCATCGACGATGGCCTTGTTATCTAGATCGTATTTATTTATGGCGAGGATGATCGGAGCGTTCTCCTTGGACACAGACCTATATCTAGGTATCCAGTCGTCTACGAGATCGTCGAGAGTTTCTATTCTAGTAGCATCTACTACACCTATAGCCCCATAAGAACCCATGAAGGCACCTTTCTGCACCAAACCAAAATCTTTCTCACCCATCACGTCGTTTATCAATAGTTTGACTTGGAATCCCAGAAGTGGGACCTTTTTGGTATAGGCGTTCATACCTACGGTTTTGAGGTATTCATCACCGAACTGGTTCTTTACATAACGCATTATAAGTGATGTTTTACCTACAGCTGTAGCACCGAGCAGATTGACTTTCCTCTTGACTTTTCCTATCAGCATGATAACACGAACTCATCTATTATTTCAATGAAGAAGGAGACGACAGTAGATATATTAAATTTTTCCGTAGTGCCTATTCACCTTCTATAAAAGAGCGGTATGAACGTAGAGGTTGTTTATGCCAGTTATCACCATGTTGACACCGATGGCCCCTATAAAGAAACCGTTGAGTCTCAGGTAAGTACCCAACTTTTTGTCGAAGGCCTTTCTAGAACTCTGGTTCAATAATCGTTTTCTCATGATGGATAGTATGAAAACTATAGCTAAGCTTATAGCCATAGCCACAGCGATTATTAGAACCGAACTCACGAGATTGAACTCGTTACCTATGATTATCGAAACCGATATCGTTCCAGGACCCACCATGAAAGGGATGGCAACTTCTGAAGCTATGTCGTCGAGTGAGCCTTTGAGAGTAACGACAGATCGCCTCCCCTGGATGATGATCACTAGAGCCAATGAGAGTAGAACTATCCCCCCGAATATTCTGAAAGATTCAAAATCGATGTTGAACACCTTGTTGAACAGCAATGCTCCGAAGGCAGCGAAGAAAACGTAAACTATGAAAGAGATGATGTTAGCCTTTAAAAGAACTGAGTAATAATCTGAATCCGGCAGTTCCTCTCTGACGTTCTTCACGTAAACGAAGATGGCGAACGGATTCAGCATCACCAGGAATGCCAGCAGGTATGACAGCATGTTTTCACCTTTTGTTGATTCGGCGCATCCTGACCTCGTATTAAACCTTTGCTGTTGAGATTAAAAAAATCGGATACCCTTAAATATCTATTGTTATTCCTCCAAACGATAAGCATGTATGAGAATATCCCCGAAGATGTCACTAACGTTATAGTCACTGGAAAGAGCGGAGCAGGTAAGCAGCCCCGGATAGACGTTCTTGTAGAAGAATTCGACCTGGAGCAGTTATCCACCGGAGATATATTCAGATCTTATCTGGGTGAATTCGACGAATTCGGTTACGACGGCGACCTTTCTGAATTCTGGGATGAAGAAGAGGAGAAGTTCGTTCCGGATGAAGAGATCATGGATAAGATGGGTACCGAAGACCAGGGAATATTATTGGGATTGAAGGCCAAGTACTTCGTCGACCAGGGTCTTTTCGTACCAGATTTCATCACCAATGCTCTTTTCGAATCCTACTTTTCGAAGAAGGGTTATAAGAATCAAGTTCTAGATGGTTATCCAAGAACGCTGGAACAATCAAAGTTCTTGATGAAGATAATAGAAGAGAACGGTTCCGATGTAGATTTCATCGTTTGGGTCGAGAACACAGACGAAAGGATCATCAAGAGAACTACGAAAAGAAGGATCTGTCCAGAGTGCGGCAAAGTATATCATCTGAAGTACAAACCTCCTGCAGAGGGAAATAAGTGTAAAGAGTGCGGTACTGAGGTTATCCAGAGGGGCGACGATACAGAAGAGAAGATACGCTCTAGATTGAACGAATTCAAGAAAAAAGTGATCCCCGCCATGGAATATCTTAAGGAAGAAGGGATACCGATATCTAAGGTGTCTGGACATCTAGAAGAATTCACAGATGAGAACGTGCGAAGAAGCGTGTTGTCAGCTATAGACGAGATGTACGGTTGAATCTATCGGCGTCATCTGTAAGTGTAACTACCGCCCTCGATCCGTATCCGTTTTCCCTGGGTCAGGGCCTCGGCGACTTTTTTTCTAGCTGATTTAAGGTCGGTCCAGAGTGTTTTTCTGGAGACTCCCATGCTCTGAGCTGCTTCTTGTTGTGTCATATTTTTCAAATCCACAAGACGGAGTGCTTCCACTTCTTCAACTCTCAAAACTACCTCCTTCCCATCCCCACCTTTGGAGGGGGAAAAACTCGTTTCATCGGGGGTCCAACCGACCCTTCGTTTTCCTCTTCTTCTACCCCGTCTGCCTGGGTTCATGTTAATGAATTAACTATCAACGTATAAATAAATTTGTGAAATATATTGGGAAGGAAAAGCTTTATATTTTTGTATTAATTGTGCAAAACCATGAGTTGGAAATACAGATCTACGACGACTTGGCTCGATGAAGAAGGAAAACATGGAAAGATCAACATGGACTCTGGTCATTCTATCGAGTTCCATAAACCATCAGAATTCGGAGGAGTCGATGGCGTTATGAATCCAGAGGACGCTTTCGTAGCTTCATTAGCGATGTGTTTTTCAATAACATTTGAAGAGATAACAAACAAGATGAGGATGGACATAGATGGTTTCGAACTTGAGACAGAGGGTATCCTGGAAGAAGGTGACGATGGCAAAGAGTTCACAAGGATAATACTCAGACCTAGAATTAAAACCGATGAACCTGAGAATAAAGTTCAGAGAGCAGTAGATCTAGCTAAAAAGAACTGTCTGATCGCCAGAAGCATGAGATCTGAGATCGTGATGGAACCTGAGATCAACAAGTAAAAACATCAATAAATAAAAAGAAAACTGAAAGGTGTTTACTCGGAGAGTTCGTCCATCCTGGCTTCGATCTCTTCCATCTCTCTTTTCAGAGATTCCTGGTAGTCCTTGAGATACTGTAGTTCTTCTTCCTTGGAATAACTCTGGCTGTATGGTTCACCGGTATATTCTCCTTGTGGTGGTTGGTAAGGAACTCTAGGTCTAGGAATAGGTTCGACCGGTGCTCTGTAAGTTCTAGGTGGAATGTTAGCACGTCCTAAACCTCTTCCTCTACCGAATCCTCTTCCTCGGCCCATGCCTCTTCCGAAGCCTCTACCTCTACCGAAGCCTCTTCCGAGACCCATACCTTGTCCTTTAGTGTATCCAGGTGTGGAATAACCTGAGCAGTATCCTAAAGCTCTCCCCGTCTGGGGTCCTGATCCTTCTGGTCCTGTTCCGTCTCCTCTTGGCATGTTATCACGTATATTACTACTATGTTAAGTATTATTAATAGTTTACGCCCATATGAGTAAAAAATAAAGGGGTGAGAGGACTTAATTCACAGAGAATCCAAGGCTTTCTTATATATCTCTAGATCCTTCTGGCTGTATAGGACCATCCTTATTGTTTTTGGTTTCTGGTTTTCCTCTAAAAAATTATTGATCTCGTCCAGTGCAATCTCAGCCGCCTTTTCGGTAGGATATCTGAAGGCACCCGTGCTTATCGATGGAAAAGAGATGCTGTCTATACCGTTATCCACAGCCAACTGCAGACTTTTACGGTAAGAACTTCTAAGCTGTACTTCGTCAGTTTCTCTTCCAGAGTAAACCGGACCTACCGTATGGATGATATTTTTCGCCTTAAGCTCGTGACCGCCTGTTATCTTCGCTTCTCCAGTCTCACACCCGCCGAGCTGTTTGCATTCCTCCCAAAGGTCTGGGCCGGCAGTTCTATGTATCGCTCCAGCTACACCTCCACCCGGGGCGAGTCTTTTGTTCGCAGCATTTACAACCGCTTCTGTCTCCTGCTCTGTTATATCTCCCTGGACAAGTTCTATACTACAAGAACCAACTTCTTTTTTAATCATCAGTATTCGCCTCCTTTTCTCGGTCTACCTCTCTTTATTATCTCTTTATCGTCGAGAGTTTTAGTTCGTTTACGTTTAGCTTTATACACATTGATAGTGTTAATATTTTTGAATTCATCTTCGATCTTTTCCATCTCTTCCTCGGATAAAGGATCCTCTGGACATGGCCTGAGAGGTGTGTTAAGCTGTATTTCGTCGACATCGAGTTCTTCAGCTATATCAGCCATCTCTTCTGCTTCATCTTTATTCTCTTCCGTGAACATCATCTCTAAAGCGAACTTACCCTCGTGGTCCTCTGAGAATCTCATGTAGCCGTACAATATCTCGTCGAGTTCGATACCGCGGGATGGCCTGTTTATCTTTTTGAAAGTTCCATCGGTTGCGGCATCTAATTCCGCTATCACATAATCGAGTCCGTGGAGTGCATCCCTCACTTCTTTAAGGGAGAAGAATGAACCGTTGGTCAAGATAGCTTTCGGTTTATCAGTTACTTCGTAAAGAGAATCCACGACATCCGGTAAGTTCTTTGCAAGAGTCGGTTCTCCCATGCCAGAGAGCGTAACGTAATCTGTATATTCACCCACCTTTTCCAGCGCTTCTTCTAACTGCCTTTCGACCTCCTCGGTTTCAACGAAGACTTTTCTTTCCGAAGTTACAGACCCCACTTTTGAGATCTGGCAGTAAGAACAATCGAAGGAACAGATTCTCCCTTCGGTGCACAATATGTCGACACCCAGCGATCGTCCTAGTCTCCAAGAATCCACTGGACCGTATATTATCTTCATCGTTCTAATTCTACGGAAAACATTCGTAATAATTCTTTTGCAGTTTAGATATCTTTTAATGTATCGGAATGATTTAAATCCTATATTCTCATAACGAAGATAGGTAATCGAGATGAGGAAGACTAAGATCGTAGCGACAGTTGGACCGGCTTCATCGTCTGAAGAGAAGTTGAAAGAACTGATACAAGGCGGAGTCGATGTTCTAAGGTTGAATTTCTCACACGGTACTATGGAAGGCCATGGGCGGATATTGAAGAATATCAGGGACATCTCCAACGAAGTAGGAGTGATGATGGACACCCAGGGTCCAGAGATAAGACTTAGTGAGATAGAAGAAGATACGATATTGAAAGCTGGCGATACGGTCAAGATTACTACTGAAGATGTTATAGGAAATAAAGAAAGATTACCTGTCGATTATCCAGGAATAACAGACAGGGTCCAGATGGGTGACACGGTACTACTGGCTGATGGCGAACTCGAGTTGAAAGTGTTGTCCGTAGATGAAGATATCGACTGTCAGGTGATCTATGGGGGTAAGATAACTTCCAAAAAATCTTTGAATATTCCTGGTAAAGATATGGGACTTACAACTCCAACAAAAAAGGATATAGAAGATATCCGATACGGTGTGGACAAGGGATTTGATTTCGTTTCGGCTTCCTTCGTCAAGAGCGGTGAAGATATCAGGAACATACGCGAACTGCTGGAAGACGGCGGTTCAGAGATGAACATCATAGCAAAAATAGAGCACATAAAAGCTGTGGAGAATCTCGATGAGATACTGGAGGAAGCCGACGGTATAATGATAGCCCGTGGAGACCTGGGTGTAGAAGTACCGGCTTCCGATGTAGCTATAATTCAGAAAGAGATAATCCAGAAGTGTAATCTCAAGGAGATCCCAGTTATAGTAGCCACACAGATGCTCATGTCTATGACCGAGAGTCCCAGAGCGACGAGGGCAGAAGTATCGGATGTAGCCAACGCTGTCATAGACGGCTCGGATGCGGTTATGCTGTCCGAAGAAACAGCTGTTGGTAAGTATCCAGTAAAATCGGTAGAATTCATGTCAGAGGTGGTTGGGAAAGTTGAGAAACTGCTGGAAAAGAAAGAACACCACACAGCAGGGGCGAAGAGCAATGATATAGCGGATATAATCTCCAAGAATGTGTGGCAGGCTTCAAGAGATTTAGAGGCAAAGTATATCGTAGCACACACATCATCTGGTTACACAGCCCACAAGATATCAAAATTCCGACCGTCCATAGATATAATCGCTTTCACAGATTCTAAAGAAGTCCAGAGGAAGCTAAATCTCGTATGGGGTGTAAGATCATTCTACATTGAGTTCCCGGAACACGTGGACGAGATGATCCACAACTCGGCGGAGTTCCTCTTCGATAATGAGATGGTAGATATGGATGACACCCTTATACTTACGGCCGGAGTACCTCAACCAGTGACAGGTATAACAAATATGATGGAGATAAGAACAGTTAGGAGTTTACTTGAAGAATAAAAATAAAAAAATCGAGGAATCGGTTTTCAGTATTTTCTAAGATATCTCCGGAGCTTTAGAGTCAACCTTTCCCTTGAACTCTAACTCGATCTCGAGTTCCTTATCACCGTATCCTTCGTATTCTATCTCCAGTTCGATAGGTTCCCTGAACTTGAAAGGTATCTCCCACTCGCTTGTGGTTACGGTTATCTCGTCTCCCTTCTTCATCTGTTCTCCCAGTGCTATCAGAAAATCGGCAACTTGGTCTCTGTTGAGATCGACTTCCCACTCGATATCTCCTTCTTCGATGAGTTTCTTTTTGTTCTGTTTGCTAGTCGGTAATTCCGGCATATTTGACACCGAAATTCTAATATATCTGTAAAATATAAAGTTTCTTAGGAAAATTATACTTGTAAGGTGCTCATCATGGATCCGTTGGATATATTAGGTTCAAAATCACGCCTCCAGATACTTCACATGCTATCGAAGAAAGATATGTACGTTTCAGAATTGATGGAGAACGTAAGCATGGACGGTAAGACATGTAAGCATCACCTAGATTGTCTGGAGGGAGCTGGACTAGTTTCTTCGAGGGAAGAAGGTAGGAGGAAATATTACTCTCTGGATAAAGACGTGATCCTTAGGATATCTCCGTCACCTAACAGGATGTACGAGGTAAGATTTCCCGATACTGGATCAGAGTGACCATTCATCTTCAGGTTCGCTCTGAGGTGGGTTATTTACTTCTCCCTGTTGTTGTTCTCCCGGTGGGGGTGGTTGTTCTTGATAATTTTGTCCACTTTCAGGAGGTGGAGGAGGTGTTCCCTCTTCTTGTTGTGATTTCTGCCATTCATGTGAAGCAGGTTGTTGAGGTCCTTTAGCTTCCTGTTGATTCATCCACCAGACGTAGAAGAGTATACCGCCTATGATTATTATAGCGATTATCAGTAATGGTAACCACATACCGCCGCCTTCGTCCTTATCTTCTGCTTCTAGAGGGGTGGCACTGTCAACATTAGAATCGAATCCTATGAGCTTGTCACTAGATACCGCTTTGACTTTGTAGTAATATGTATTGTCGTTCTCTACTTTCTTGTCAGTGAATCTATTTTCACCTGAGACAGTAGTGTGATACTTGAGACCCGTGGTAGTACTTCCCCTGTATATGTGATAAGAAACTATAGTTCCATCGGTGTAGGGAGGTTCTGTCCAAGAGAGTTTGACTTTTTCATCCCCTGATTCTGCATCTAGGTTCTGGGGGGCAGGTGGGAAACCTTGAGTAACGGTCTCGGCTTTCACCTCGTTTGAAGTCAAACCGTCTCCAGCCACGTTCATTGCACTGACCTTGTACTTATAATCGAATCCGGGGACGATATCGTCATCCACGTAGTAAGTTTCGTTACCATCGGTTTCCATTTCCCGTTTTTGAGTGTTGAATATCGTTTCCCTGTGAATTTTATAGCGCAGTATCTGAGATCCCCCATCGTGTAGAGGGGTGTCCCAGTGCAGTTCAATGTATTCGTCACCTATGAAAGCCTGAAGATTAGAAGGAGCGTCCGGTGTAGTTAGATCAGCGATGGGTGTCACTACTGCCTCGTTGGAAAGTGGACTCCCTCCAGCTCCGTTGTAAGCCCTTATCTTGTAATAGTAGGTGATACCGTTTGTAACGTTGTTATCTTTGAAAGATGTAGTGGGTGCGATGGTATATAGTTTAGATTCGCCTCCGGATATAGTCCCCCTGTATATCTCATAACCATCTATGCGATCACTTCCATCATCATCTGGTTCTTCCCAATGCAATTCAACGATGCCGTCATTGGGAATAGCTTCCAGGTTCTTAGGTGAGGTCGGTGGACTCGTTCCGAATGGTCTAGCTTGAACTAATTCATCATTTTCGTCAGGCTCAAATCCTGTTTTCTTGCTATTACCATATTCTGCTCTTATCCAGTAGTAATATAATCTACCATTTTCAACGTCTTCATCTCGATATTCCTGTACTGAACCTAATAACGAAGTCAATCGATTCTTATTTTCTGGATTAAGACTTCTAAATATTTCGTATCCCGTAACTCTATCTGATCCTTGGGCAGGTGGTTCCCATCGTAAATTTACATAACCGTCGTACCCCTTCGCGAACAAGTTCCTAGGTGGTGTCACATCCACACCTTGATAATACATATCATCTGTTTGAGGTATCAAAAAAACACTAAAAACAGTCGCCAACATCACTACAATAACGCCCAAAGTTAGTAACTTCCTAAGCTTCTTATCCATATAAAATTCCTCCATGGAGGTTTATCTATATAGAGATATTTATATGATTTGGTAAAGTTTTCGAATTGTTATTTGGTTTAAATCGTGTTCTGATGCAGTAAATATCGAGAATATATTGCGCTCAAATACAATATTCCGATTACTAGCGTGATAGGAATTTATACTGTAAACCTTTTTATCGTGAATCTATCACCTCTGTTTGGCGTAGTTTTTATTTTTGAATTTGTAGATTATCGCTATCGAGATCATAACTAAAAAGAATACAGGTGATACCAATGATGGCGTGTTTTCATCGTCAGATGTTTTTGGTCCAAAGGCGTATAACGTACTACCGGAAACAAAATATACTGTCCCATCTGGACCTATAGAATGTGAGATGTCGATACCAGCATCAATACTATAATTCCATTTCAAGGTTCCATCTGGATTGACAGCAAATAGCATATCAGATCCATTATCTCTGAATAAACCTCTTTGAGTTCCAAAATATATCGTGCCATCCGGTCCTATAATTGGAGATTTAGATGTTCTAAGATATGAAGTAGTGTCGAAACGCCATTTTTCGTACCCATTTCCATCAACTGCAAGAAGAAAACCAGAGTCTTGCATATTCCTGTTACCTGTTACGTAGATCGTTCTATCAGATCCTAAAGAAGGAGAAGATAAAATTGCATAATCGGTGGAAAGATTCCATCTAGTAGATCCGTTGTGATATAAAGAAAAAATGTAGCTATTTTTCGATTTATAGGTAATTATGGTTACATACAAGTTTCCCTCTTCATCCACCATAGGTCTCAAAAAAGCACTACCAGGAGTAAACCATTTCGATTCTCCGTCTTTGTCGATACATATTATATTAGAATTAAAACAAAAATATATGTTTCCATTTTCATCTATAGATGGCGATGTGAGAGAAGATGTAGTTTGCGTCCGCCATCCTTCATCGAAAAGAACACTATAATCGTTTGCGTCCCATTCCCATTTTAAGGTACCGTCATTGTTCAATGAATATAATGAAGTGTTTTCTGTAAGGTATATAGTACCGTCATCATCAATGACTGGCGGTTTTCCAATAGGATCGTCCATCTGATACTTCCATTTTACTTCCAAATCTTCATCAAGTGCTGTGAAATTATAATTAGAATTTCTATCCTTAGACATGAAGTAGATTACATCATCATCTACAGCTAAAGAATTCATTAAGATATCACCAACCGAGTGATTTTCTTCAATCTCTCCATCCTCATTAAATTTCAACAGTCTACTCTGTCCGTGGATCCCAAATGAGTCATCTTCATACCCTCCCAGAGTAGTGAGATAGATATTCCCTTCTGAATCTATTATCGGTGGAGAGTTGAATGGCTGTGAGTAGTTGTGTTTCCATGTTAAAGTACCATCTATTTTACTAGTGTTGTATTGACTAAGACCAGTGTTCCTCTCGTCGTGTCCACTCTGTGGCCAAGCGGGGTCATCTCCCTGAGAACTAACGACCGGTGAGATAAAACTAAGAATCAAAAGAAGAGAGATCCCTATGATGATAATCCGTTTCATCTTTTGTTCACCGTATATGTAAAGTCCGATTAGATAAATGAAGGATTATATATTAATCTTCTCCATTCAAAAAGAGAATTCCACCAGTCTATAGTGAGCAGAGCGAACGGTGACTGGTGGTGCGACCACGCTTATTGACACAATAGAAAAATTAATGATAAGACTCCAATAAATGAAATAAGATACATAGATTTTCCATAGAATATGATATCAACAATAATATAGAATGGAACACTCACCTACAAAATATATATCACTTATTTTATACTGACATTTCTACATTTACTCAAGTTTACCTCCTCCTATCGATTGAATATGGATTAGTGGTTTATATGTGTTCTTTCTCAGACTCGATGATTTTTTTATATCGTTCGATCATCTTTTTGTATTCCTTTGTTTTTCTTACATTCGTTAGATCGTCGTCATTCTCGAAAAAGTATAGCAAATTCCTTAGCTGTTTATATGGATTATTTATTGCTATTTTGTTTACCAACCTATTTTTGTTAAACCCTTCTAATCTTTTTTCCGTTATCAATAATATTTTCTTTATAATCTGTAGTGCCTTCGTTTTATCCCCTAATAAACTTTCCAGACATGCTTTCGAATAGAGTGCATATACATAATCTGGGTGCTTATTGAGGGTATTATCTAATTTCTCAGATGTGGTTGAATAATCACCTTTTTTTATGAGCACCATAGCTTTGAGGTTGTCTATAAAATATGAATATTTCTTGGGATAAATCTTACTCCAAAAATCTAGGTAGTCTATAGCCTGTTGATATTTTTCTTTTTCAGAATAGATACTACTTTTAGCTGTTAGTATTTTGAGTCTGAGCAGAGGTATATATTCAATTAATGTATAGGATAAAACCAAAGAGATTAAACCGATTATAAAATGTGTTTCGTGTAATCCGTAATACAGAAAGTCGATTATTCCTACAATGAATATGATAATAAAGATTAGTCTTAGAAGAATCCGCATTTTTAGGATTCTTTTTTTGTTTTTGATAAGGAAACTCATTTTTGTCCTCCTCAATGAACTAATGGATTATTGTATTCGGTAGTAGATTTATACTTGTAGTTAAAATTAGTACTCAAAGTATCCGCATCTCCAGTACACGAGTTTTCAAGTGAAGTAAAGTAACAATATAGTATGTTTCCTATTTGTTCACCTAGTTCGGCGGCTGTGAGACAAGATAATAACATTGCGCTAATAGCACCGAGGGAGGCGATACTAATTGAACCTGAAGCAGCTCTTGTAGGATCAATTGGAATAGGGTTTCCGATAGTCCATCCCGTGCTTAATACAAAAGAAAGTATTACTGCCACTGGAACTGCTGTTACAATACATGATATCATTTTATTACTTAATTCATGCGACTTATCAGACATACATTTTGATAATTTATCTTGGTTTATTTCATAACATCCTGGGTTTATTCTATCACCGATATCGTATTCCATGTACCCAGAGTACCCGAACGTGCCATACCCACCAACCGTATAGGCGTTATCCGGAAAGAGGATATTTGCGTGTCCAGGCCAGATTACTGCGCTGAATTTCCCGCTCGGATCCCTCGAGTTAACCGGATTGTTACCAACGTACGCGTACCAGTTCTCGCCCTGCTTCGCCGGGTCGTTGCTCGTGAACCTGGACATCTCGGGCGAGTACATCCGTGCTCGGTAGTAGTAGAGTCCGCTCTCTTCGTCAAACCTTCTTCCTGTAAACTGATACGGGTTGAAGACGCTCTCGTTCTCTATTGGAAAATCATCCGATTTTCCAAATCTCACTCGTTCAGAGAACTCGTGATTCTCCAGAGCTTCTCCGAAGGGAGTGTACCT
>CAZFVW010000031.1:0-1877 GCA_964522285.1 uncultured Thermoplasmata archaeon
GTACGTTTTCACCACTCTAGCCCCCAGTTCGGCGGCGATCCTCGAAGCTAATGCAAGGTATCTAGCGTCTCTCTTTTCAAGTTCCTTACCTACCGCTGTGACCGCCATAACAGGGATGCCGAAGTCCTCGCACATATTGACCATATCAGATAGGTTGAGCAGGGTCTGTTTTTCATATTTTGTTCCGACGAATACAGATATCCCAACAGCATCAACATTCAGCCGCAGTATCTCCTCGATCGAAGTGGTGATACCTTCGTTCTCTAACTGGCCCGTGACTATACTCGGCCCTCCTGAAGCTCTCAAGATTATTGGTTTCGAACTCTCTGGAGGTATACAGTTCCTAAGTACTCCCCTGGTTAAAAAGAGTGCGTCTGCATATTCCATAAGTGGTTCTACCGTTTTACCTGGTTGTTCTAACTTCCTAGTGGGTCCCAAAAAATATCCGTGATCCACGGGTAAAAACAAGCAGCGTCCATCCTTCTGTATCAAATTTGACATCCTATTCTTCATTCCCCAATCCATAATATCACTTCATTTATTTTATATTTTAATTTCATTTTGTGAATTCCAGTAGCGTATTTATAGTTTATCACGACCGTATTTTATGCGACTACATTCTATAATAGTTATCCCTCGTATTTTTCGGTGTATCGGCATTCAGGGTATCCCTTGCATCCATAGAACTTACCGTATTTACCCTCTCTTAAAACTAATTTTTTCCCACACTTCGGACATTTTTTAGTGACCTTTTTATCTTCTTTTTTTATCTGCTTTAATAATGAATGGTCTTTGAAAGCATGTTCTGTAATTTCTTCAGCCGGATTATCTTCTTTTGAAGGTATCATCTCGATATCTACAATGATGGTTCTCTCATCGGATAATTTTTCGGTCAAAGATTTTACTTCGTCATACAATTCCTTTAATCGTTCAGAATTAACGTCCCATTCCCCTTTTACCTGATTCACAATCAACTCAGAACCGGTTTTGATGGTGAGTTTTTCTATATCAACTACATTCTCTTCCACCCATCTTAGCGCCAGCACTAAAGAGTTGTATTCAGCGATATAATTCGACGATCTTCCTTCTCTGTCTAGTAAACCATAGCTTTTCTTTAAAATCGTGGCCCCTTTCTTCACTACGAAACCATACGCGGTCAACTGTGGTTCCTTCCCTCTTATGGCGCCTTTAGAATAAACCTGTATCGACTTTTCTTCCATGTTAATTCCCATCGTTATGATACGATGAAAGAGATTTATTTTAAGATTATCGTTACTCCGATTGCTTTAACAAAATGTTTATACCTGCTTTTCCAATGAATGAAAACAACCAGGCGATGCCATGACCTTTCATTATATAGAATTCGAGACCTACTGCCACGCTACTGAAGATATCGAAAAGGTAAAAGAGATACTTTTCAGTTTTGCTGGAGAAGATATCGAGATAGAAATATCTGAAGCAGAAGGATACTACGGAAATCCCATAGAGATACTAGAAACAAAGATATCTAGAAACCGGGATATGGATGATTTTTTTAAAAAGATCCCATATGAGATCATCGATGAACTCATCGATACTATAGAAAGAAGGGTCGATGAGAGGTGTAATTTTTTCTTTCGACTGGATAAAGAGGCTGGATCAGATGAAGGTCTTGTATTATCAGACGGTGAAAATACGGTGAAGGTAAGAGCTAGGGTCGAGAGTTATCCGGCTAAGAGATCCTCGGCTATCGAGATACTTGGAAAATACCTGAAAGAATTAAAGGAAGAATGAAATATTTATATAATCGGTGCCCAATCTCAAGGCGCTTATGAATATAGGAGTTATAGGTGTAGGGTCCATGGGTCAGAACCATGCCAGAGTTCTTTCCGAGATGG
>CAZFVW010000031.1:1887-13725 GCA_964522285.1 uncultured Thermoplasmata archaeon
TGGAGCTAAAGCAAAAGCTTTCTTCGATAATAGAAGATATTGCAAAAAACATCGGTGAGCGGTTCGACGTCCCTTATCATTCAGATATCGATAATATATTTGATCTAGAACTTGACGGAGTAACGATCGCGACTCCAGCCCATACCCACAAGCAAGTCTGTGATAAAACCATGGAAAAGGGACTCAACGTTTTGATCGAGAAACCCATATCTCTCAATATCGACGAAGCTGAAGAGATGGTTAGACATGCTGAAGAGCAAGGAGTAGTTTTTTCAGTAGGTATGATCGAGAGGCACAATCCCGTTGTATCATCTACAAAGAAATTCTTGAAGGATGGGAACGTTGGAGACATCATCACCATAAGCTCTAAAAGGGTCAGTTCTTTCCCCACTAGGGTATCGGATATGGGCGTTATTATGGATCTCGCGATACACGATATAGATGTGATGAGATACCTTTTAGATGATGACATAGTTTCTGTTTATTCCCTGGGTGGTGTCAGCGGTGGGAACTCGGGTTACGAAGACCACGCTAACATCATGCTCAATTTTTCTAACGGTGTCACCGGGGTGGTGGAAGTTAACTGGCTGACGCCTCATAAAGTTAGAACTCTTTCCATCACATGCTCAAACGATTATGTAGAGATGGATTACATAGACCAGTCATTGGTGGTGACTTCCTCAGAATTGTTAGATTACGACACGGGGAACCTGTTCGACATCCCCCTTGAGAATAATATACGAAGATTCTCAGTGAAGAGGAAAGAACCTCTGAAAAGAGAGATGGAAGATTTTGTAGAAGCGATAAAAGGGGAACACGAGCCGCTGGTTGGAGGCCGGGACGCGCTGAAAAGCATGTATGCTACCCAAGCATCTATGGAATCCCTTAAAAAAAGAAGAGAGATCGAGTTGTGAGATATCATGGTCAGAGAGATGGGTCCTGTGACGATAAAAGGTAGTTCTTATATCGATGAAGATGTTCTTTTAGGACACCCTGGAAAAGATAATAAAGATCTTTTGAAGAAGGAGGATTTCACGGATCTGGAAAAGGTTTTGATAGGTGGCGAAGTGATCATACGGTCCGGGTCTGTAATCTACGAAGGGGTGAAATTGGCTAGGGGAGTAGAAACTGGACACGATGTTCTGATAAGAGAATATTCGTGTATCGGTGAAAATTCATTAGTAGGTTCGGGTACGATAATCGAGGATAACTGTAAGGTGGAACGCGATGTTTCGATCCAGAGCGATGTTTATATGGCTTCTGGTACCGTTATAGAAGATGAAGTTTTCTTGGGCCCGAAGGTCTGTATAATAAACGACAAGTACATAGATTCCAATATCGAACCGGCGATAGTGAAGGAAGGGGCGAAGATAGGAGCGGGTTCGACCGTGATGGCGGGAGTTGAGATCGGTAAGGATGCCATGATCGGGGCGGGATCAGTTGTAATAAAGGATGTGCCTGAGGGTGCGAAAGTTTACGGCAATCCCGCTGAGATAAGATAATAATTATCAAAAACGTAAGGGGACAACCGATACTTTATAAAGCTTACTCAGAAACATTTATTTTTATCTTCGTCTATCACCTTTTCCGAGGATAAATATGCCCGATGTACAGGAACTACTGGCGGAAGGACAAAAACTGATGAACGAATTCGATTATGGAGGAGCCTATAAAAAGTTCTCCAAAGCTTTGAAGGAAGAGGAAGTCCCAGAAGCTTATTTTGGCAGAGCGGAATCCGCAGCTCTTGGTATGCCCGAGAAAGATTCAGATGATATAATAGAGGACTACGAAAAGGCCATAGAGATGGACGATAACCCATTCTATCATCAAGCGTTAGCCGCATTCTGTATCGATGTTGGAAAGTTCGATAAAGCGGAAGAACATTATAGAAGAGCCGCCGAGTTGGACCCGGAGAACGAACACAACTATCTATCCGAGTTGGCTGTCGGCTACAGATTCAAAGCACCTGTCATGATGGAGAAATTCCTAGATCAAGGCGGAGAAGAGATAATCCTGAGAAAATCATTGAACTATATGTTGGATGCCATGGATATAGACAGAGATAAGGCTTTAGAGTTGCTCAAATAGAGTGAGTTAAAGAAAACCCCTTCATAAACTCATTATTTTTTATTTCTACATTATTTAGCACTTTATCAAGCGTTTTCCAGTTTCGCAAACTTTATATTAAACTGCATTTAATTGACTTCTTGAATACGATGTTCTGTGAAGAATGCAAATCGCTGATGAAAAAGGAAGAAGATGAATGGGTTTGTAAGAAATGTGGTTTCTCAAAGAAGATAAAAAAGGATGACCATGAGATAATCACTTCGGAAAAACAAGAAAAAGAAAAGGTGATCATCGAAGAAGAGATGTCTACCCTCCCAAAAACGAAAGCTAGGTGTCCCGAGTGCGGGAACAATCAAGCATACTGGCGTCTAGAACAGACGAGGGCCGCCGATGAACCCGAAACCCGGATATATCGATGTACTGAATGCAATCATACATGGAGAGAATATTGAAAAGGGATAGATGTTAGTAGTAGATAAATCAAAAGGTGAATAATATGTTCGAGATAGGAAGGATCAGATTTCGGCCGTTGAGGAAAGAAGACTTGCCGACCCTCGAAAAATGGGAGAACTCAAACCAGGTAACGCTCTATGCAAGATGTAACCCCCTAGTTTTCAAGAGCTTCGAAGATGTTGAAGAGGATTACGAGGAATACCTGAAGAATGAAGATAAATATCGGTTCATGATCGAATTGTGTAAAGATGAAAAAACCATCGGTATCGCCACATACGAGGACCATTCGAACACGGTTAGGAATGCAGATATCGGCACATACGTGGGCAATCAAGAATATTGGAACAAGGGACTCGGTAAAGAGATAACACTCGGATTGTGCGAGATGCTTTTCTTCCATGAAAATTTCGACAGGATCAGTGCATGGAGCAGTTCTATCAATAAAAGAGCTCATAAGGTCTTAAAAGCTTTGAATTTCAAGAGAGTGGGTAAAGCTAGAAAGAGTGGTTATCTCTTCGGAAAACGGATAGACTGGTACATGTTCGATCTACTTAGAGAAGAGTATCTGGAAGATAGAGATGAACTCCTAGGATCGATCTTAGAAGATAAAGCTGAATATTTGAAAAATTACTGTATGCTTAAAGTTCCTAAGAAAATGGAAAAGGATTGAAGCTTTCATCTCTTATGATATCAACTTGATGAATGTTTAGGTTACACTGAAATATCAGTGGTTAGATAAGTGATACAGATGCCGGAACTCCCATCGTTAACATACCGTGAAAAAGTCCTACTCTACCTTAAGGATTACATAGATCTATTTCCAGATGAACCTCTACCAGTAGATATAACCCAGAAAGGCATATCCGAAGGTGTCGATATGTCCAGGACCCACGTTTCTAGGGTTGTGCAGGGGCTTATAGATAAGAGGTACGTTAAAGAAAAAAGAGCTAGTATCAAAGGGAAGAACAGGAAGTTGAAGACCTATTTTTTGACACAGGAGGGGTTGGAGAAATCGAAAGATCTGTATAAAGAACTCGGAGAGTTAAGAGTCCATGTTATGACGGATGGTGAGGAAAAAGAAATACATCTAACAGAAATCGAGAACATGACGGGAGGTAAAATCGAACTGCTCGATATATTCACCGATCTAGACATAGACTTGGAAGACGGTATTATAGATATAGATGATATCAGACCCATAACTCCTGTGATTCATCTTGACAGCAAGCCTTCCGTTTCCACGCTGCATGGTAGAGGCGATCCCATACAAGACCTGAAAGATTGGCTGGAGGGGGAAAAACCTTTCGCAGTATTGAGAGGGCGAAAAGGGATAGGGACTACAAGTGTCGTATCGAAATTCACAGATGAGATCGAGGAAAGACACATCCTCTGGTTGAACATCACCAAAAAGAACTACAAGAAGATAAAAAAAGAGATAACCTCCTTCCTTTCGGATCTAGAAGATGGTGGTATAGAAGAGGATATGGATGAAAAAGGCATTGTAGATAAGATGAATCGAGAGAAGATACTGGTAGTATTCGATGACTATTACCGTGTAGACGACCATGTAGTCGATTTTCTCTCTTTGATCGTGGGCGACTATAACGAATCGAGTAAAGCCAAATATATCGTAACGGCAAGAGGTGGGATCCCGGTATACGAGCGATTTTATCACCTCGATGATGTAGAGGATGGGAAAGTTGAAGAATTTGAAGTGGGTCCCGTCGGTAAAGAAGATGCTCTGAAGATACTAGGTGCGGATATCGAGGAAGGTGCGTTGAAGCGGATAATGCAGTTGACCAACGGCTCGCCTTTCATCTTGAAATTACTGGCAGAAGAGAAGAAGGAAAAGATAATCGAGATCAGCCCTCTCAGTAGAAGTCAAGTTTCATTACTGATGTTCTTGAAGGACCAGATAAAGTAGAAATGAAGTAGGTGAAGAATTAGAGTGCCTGTTTAAAAATAATAGGCGTTAAATTTATACGTCTGATTTACTTTTATCTTCCAATATGACGAGCATCATAGAACCAGCGACTTTATTCGTGATATTTTTGGGACTTTCTTTCATATCGATAGGTATTTTGATCTCAATCCTTTTCAACACCCCTACGGTCTTCAGTATCGGTATGATAATTGTGGGGGTCTTTTTGATGTTCATACCATTTACCAGAGAAAAATACCAATAGAGAACTGTTCATCGATCTTCCTCCTCTCTACGATCAATTCTTTACGATAGTAATATTTTTATTACATGAACGTATCCTCACGCCTGAGAATCATGTATATTGTATTCGAAGTAGAAAAAGATAAGACTGACGTTATCCCCGATATAGTCGCCGACGATTTGATAAGCAGACAGACCACTAGTGTTAGAGATGGAGCTAGCTTAGGCATGAAAGAGGATTACACTTACGTAATGATCGAGGGCAGTGAAGAAGCTATCGAAAAAGGAAAAGAACTTTTCTCAGAAGAGGATGTTGAGGAAGCTGAAGATCCTGAGGAAGTTTACGAAACTATAAAAAAGGAAGATGAGAAAGCGGCTGAAGGTATGGGTACTGTCTTCGGTTAAAACACTTTTTAATCATATTTTTCTTTTTTTTTTTGATATACTATCTTCCTGCTAGTATAGTCACCTTAGTTCTCTCTCCCAGTTCGTGGTCTTTTCTCAATCCCCACAATATGTTAGCAGAAGGTGATTTTTTGTTGATGACTTCTAAGGCATCCTGAGCTTCTAACTCACCACGTCCTTTACCGCTGGTCACGACTGCAAGTATAGTATTATATGAAATCGGTTCGTCCATCCATGGAGACCTGTATGCTTCTTCAGCTGCTCTTATCCCTCTCTCCCTTCCTTTACCGTACCCCGCACCTATCCTGAATTCTTCAGCATCGCTGCAGAATTTTTTCAGATGTGGGATATCTTCTTTGGTCATAACTGAATTGAAGTCTTCCAGGGGCATGCTGATTATTGAATTCATAACGTCGAAGGCTTGGATCATGGGAAGGTTGGGGTTTATCGTCTGTAATTTATCATTTCCGAAGACAGCCATCACGTCAGCATATTTTTTTATCTTTTCCTGTGCATCTTCTGAGAATTCTCTCCTGGTTTGATTTTCACTCTTGAACGGGGTCGCTACAAGGGTGATGGTGAAAGCGTCGATCTTCTTTCCTATCTGTGTGCATACGGGAGAAGTCCAGCTACCCATCTCTCCTCCAAGACCCGCTACGATATACAATATCTCAGACTCGCGTAATCGCCTCATCAACTTGTCTTCAGAAGGAGTAGTAGGTCTCATACCTAGAGGGAGGTCCATCTCATAAGCAGTTTGGAGATCGTTCTTTGAAACAGCTACGAAAGGTAGATCAGGTAACCGCTCTGAAGTACCGATCTCGAACATCTTCACGTTAGAGAGCTTTGGTTCGTCCCTTAAAGAAGATAATATATTCCTTCCAGCTCCCCCCGCGCCCACTGCTATAGTACTCGGCCTGTTCTTTTTGTCGGGAGTTTCTGAACCAAATCTGTGCATCTCAACCATTTTCCTAACCCCTAATCTTAGTGATTAGATAAAAATTTATTCATCGTACCGGCAAAAGTTCTTGATAGGTCATCTTTCATCAAAATCTTCCGATGTTAAACCCATCTTAACGCCTGTCCACCATCCGCAAAATACACCAGATATCGGGCCGCCAAAAGATGCGGTATAAGCTCCTCCAATACCAGAGACGAACAGACCGAGATATACACCACCGAACAATCCTAAAAGTAAACCAATTATCCAACCGAACGGCCTTCCCAGCGATATTCCACCGATCGTCCCCGAGATTGACCCTAAAACGACCGACAATCCCAACGCTAGGATCTCTCCGCTTCCTACAATATTTCCATATATGCTTATAAATATGCCAATTATGGTAACCAATCCGGTTACTAGGAATATATCCTTGTTTTCCACCAGATAAGATCTAGCGCACTCCAAAGGGTGATTCAGTTTCATCTCCCTAAAGGAAGATAGTTTTTCTTTATAATCTCTTTGGTGAATGTTGATTCATCGATATCGATACATATCTATAGAATTTTTACGAAAAATATAAAAATATGGTACATGGTCATTAAATCCAGGAAGAGACAGATGAAAAAAAAACCTAGCTCTCATATGGATATGATAATTGTCCTCATCATCGTGTTCATCCTTTTTTCTGGCTTATCGCAGACTATGGTAGGTCAAGGTGAATATCATACATCCGAGACTGAAGAAGATCTCTTACTATCATCTAATGATGTCATACGGATCGACAGCGACGATGAATTCGAAAACTTTTCAGTTGCAGAAGGCATCCCTGGAAACGGGAGCGAGGAGGATCCATACGTTATAGAGGGTTATGATATAGACGCGGAAGGGAACGGTAATGGGATATTTATAGGTAATACGACCGTCCATTTTACCATAAAAGATTGTTCTGTTTACAATGCTAGTAAAGATCATAGCTCGCTTTATAAGAAGGGAGCTGCCATCAGTTTTTTTAACGTTGTCAACGGGAGTGTGACCGAAAATAATTGCTCTGATTCTTTTAATGGGATCCTTTTAGATAAGACTACATCAGTCATACTCGAAGAAAATTCTTTCATGGGCAATGACGCTTACGGATTATACATCTATTATTCATCTGATAATACTGTATATAGGAACCAATTCCTAGGTGATGATGGGATCTACATCTATTCCGGGTCAGATAATAGATTTTATGAAAACAATTTTGAGAGATCAAACTTTTACTTCGAAGATAGGTTCCAAACATACACCAGCCAGATCATATCCGATAACAACACCATCAGAGGTAAACCCGTGTATTATTACAAAAATTCAAATATGAATGGTATGGCCTCTCCCTCCGACGCGGGACAAGTGATATTAGGTAATGTATCTGACATGATAATAGAACATATGGAGGTCTCCAACGGAGATGTAGCTATAGACGTGGGATTTTCATCTGGAATAGAGATCACTAAAAATGTTATAAACTCATACCACGATGGTATTTATCTGATCGAGTCAACAGATTGTATTATAAACGACAACAGATTAGAACGATGTTATTACGGGATCCAGGTTTCCAAAGGTTCGAAAAATAATATCATATCTGATAATACCCTAGAAAAGTGCAACACGGGTATAAGATTGTCCGATTGTAAAGATAACACGGTGAAGGAAAATAATATCTTCCATTGCGTAGATGTGGGGATATCCGCTGATAAAGGTTCGTATGATAACCTGATATTCAAAAATGCTTTGCTGTACAATCACAGGTCGGGCGACACGTACAACTCTTCTGATGAAATCTTTATATCGATACAGGCCACCGATGAAGATGGGAAAAATCAATGGAATACAACTGGTGGCACAGGTAATTACTGGAGAGACTGGACAACCCCTGATAAAAATAAAGATGGCGTCGTAGACGAACCTTACAAAATCCACGGTAGTGAGTCATACGATCATTTTCCACTCATAGATCCACCTATGCCGGTTCTAACTACCGTACCTAGGAACTCTACGATCGATATCTGTAATGGTGCTCTCAATTTGAGTTGGTCTCATCCTGGATCTGATGGTGGTTCAGAGATCAGAGAATATAGGATCTACCGGGGCAACGAAACGGAAGGATTGAAACATGTAAATTCAGTTGAACCATCAAAAAATTGGTATCTAGATGAAGGTTTGAATAACGGTGATGAATACTTTTACCGTATTTCAGCTGTTAACGGTATCGGAGAGAGTAGGCTTACCAACAAGACGAAGGCGACCCCAGACGGTGAGACTCCGAATTTAAAGATCATCTCACCTGATGACGATATTTACATCAACAGGACAACAGTCACCCTTCGATGGAACGGTAGTGACGTAGGTAGTGGGATTGACCACTACGAGGTCTTTATAAATAGTGAGGAAAAGATAGACTTGGGATTAGCAACCGAGCATGAGTTCACCAATCTGACCGACGGGGAACACAACATCAGTTTGGTCGGGTATGACAAAGCGGGGAACAAAGCGGTCGTTTCTATCGATATCATCATAGACACGATCAAGCCAGAGGTGATCAGTTACTCTCCTAAAGGTGATATGGTAAAAATAGATTCTAAGATCGTACTCAATTTTTCTGAGCCCATGGATAGCTCTTCGATAGATTGTGATATCAATGATGATCTAAACGTGGTCGATTACGAGTGGAGTAACTATACCGAAGTCGTCTTGGTGACGGATAATAAGACGAAATATGGTAGAAGTTACGAGGTTTTTGTTAATTGTACCGATAAAGCCGGCAACAAGCTAGAGCCGTTTTCATGGAGATTCAACACTACCGATCTTGGACATATAACTGGAAGGGTATTGGATCATGAGGGAAAGCCTGTAGTAGGTGCACTCGTGAAGTTAGATTCGGGGGAATTCGATTACACTGACGAGAACGGATACTACAATATAACGGCTCACGAAGGTATCCACACGATGTCGATATCTAAGGGTGGGTTATCGGGTACGAGTATCGAAGTAGATATAGAGGCAGGTAAGACCAAAGATATCGGTTCAACCGATCTCAGCGATGCAAATGTGGGAGCTTCAAAATATGACTGGATGATCTTGATAACCTCTATCGTCACGGCTATCTTAGGCGCATTCGCTATAGCATTATTCATAATAGAGAGTAGAAAAGAAGAAGAGATGGAGGAATTCGATCTCGGGGAGTACGAGGAAGAAGAAGGGGACGAATTACCACCTGATTTCTTCGATTGAGAACGTGAAAAAGTTAATATGTTCCCAGGATATATTATAATGATCTGTTAACCGGTGAAAAAAATGGATAAAAAGATGCCAAAAGGAACATCTCTTAAAAAAGGTGAAAAAATACTTTGGTACGGTAGAAGAAACTGGAAAAGTTACACGTTCTGGATACTGTTCGTTTTCCTCTGGCTGATATTCGGTTTAATTTTTCCTTTCTTGTTCTTATTAGGACTCTTCACATTTTTTGTGATCCTACTAAAGCAGAGAGCCTCGGAATACGCTGTGACGAATAATCGGGTAGTTTGTAGATGTGGATTTACGATGGGTAAAAGTTATGGCGAGTTGAGATTGGATGAGATACATGGAAAAAATATAGTTCGTGATATGCTGGCGGAATCTCTAAACTACGGGGATATAGAATTTAGATCTCTAGAGGGTGAAACGGCGGTTTTCAAAGGCATTCACGACCCTGAAAGGATATCTGAATTTGTCATGCAAAGAAAAAAGTTGATGGAAAAGAAGGGCGGTAAAAAGGTTTTGAAGAAGAAATAAGGATATCTGACCGACAATTATTTCTTTTACTCCTAGTATGTTGATAAGATGACCATTTCTACCGACGTTTACGAAGTGGAAAAACTCAAGTGGAAGATAATCTCAGAGTACAAGGATTCTAGTCTCAGCGATGCGGTTGATGGCGTGGTGAAAGAGAACGACGAGGGAACGTTTTACAGGATAGGATCTAAGGAAGAATTCGATATGAAAGTACCTCGTAGGGATGATGCTAGATGTTCCATCCAGTCGAATCTACAACTTGTCTCTGGGATAGGTGAGAAGACGGAGATGAAGTTGAAAGACGAAGGTATCTGTGACCTATTCTCTCTGCATGAATGCGGTAGATACGGTGATAAGGTAGAGAAGATCGTAAAAGCCGTTGATTCAGAAAACATCTCGGAAATCCAGAGCTGTATAGAAAGGTGGTTCACCATGAGCCATCCTCTGTCGTATCATCTCATGGGGATGGTGGAACCGGAGGACATATTGTTCTTCGACATCGAAACCATGGGTCTTCGGTACAGGCCGGTCTTCCTGATCGGTGTTGGTGTTTACGAGAAAGGCGAGTTCAAGGTGAGACAGTATCTCGCTAGGAACTTGAACGAGGAGAAAGCGATCATCCACGAGTTCTTATCGGACATGGATGAACACGGCTGCCTGGCCAGTTTCAACGGCAGGAGTTTCGATTCACGTTTCTTGAAAGAGCGGATCGAGATGCACGAAATGAAGGGCAGTTTCGATAAGCCGCACTTCGATCTACTGCACATCTCTAGAGGAGCGTGGAAGGACGATGTTCCCAATCACAAGCTGACAACTCTGGAGAAGCATCTTTTCGGCGAGGAAAGAAAGCACGACGTGATCAGCTCCATGGTTCCGAACTTCTACAAATTGTTTCTGAAGAAAGGTAATCCAGGTCCACTCGTTCCGGTTATCGAGCACAACCGTAAGGATATAGTAACGCTGGGGAGATTAGTTGATCTGCTGGCGGAGAAGTATGGGTGAGTGGTTAATTCAAACGATAGAGAAAGGCCTCTGGGGATGAACAATTTAAAAGAGGAAGCATTTATTACAATCAATAAGTATATATACTTATTTGTTCCATTATAGAGTATGAAGCTGGTATGCCACCTTCAAAAGTCAGCGAAATACGAAAGATATCCGGATATTTTCAAGGACATCGTGAAAGAATCACATCGTCCTTCAAAGAGATTTAAATTGGTGATCAATACCAAAGAAGATGCAAAAAGGGCATCGGAATCGAAAATACCCATACTTTGGATAGATTCTTCTTACACAAAGATTTTAAGGTATCCAATGAGGATACCGGATACCTTATTGGTCCCTAGGGAGTACGAGGCAGTCATAGAAACTGAACTCGATGTGCACACTTTCCATAGCATGAACCCTTTCACTAAAGGTACGGTTATCCCTCAATTCGAGGACGTTATCGTTTTTATGCTGAACTTGGACCCTTTAGCAGCCCGAGCAATGGTAGACAGGAGCGAACTTGACCTAGATTACTTACAGAAAAGGATAATCCAGGAAAATCTCGAGAGAGTGGCTTCAGAGGTATATCTTCAGGATTATCTCGACATCCCTTTCATGGATACTCCATTGGATAGAGAGCGCCTCTTGAATATAATAGAGAAGAACAAAGTGAGGGAGGTGATCCCATGAAAAACAAATTCTTAGAAGAGGTTTGCGAAGAATTGAAAGATATCGGTTTGGACTACATAGTAGTAGGTGGTTCTGCGATAGAAAGTAAGGGATGGGATATTGGAACTGATGACCTAGACTTCGTGCTTACTACAAAGGGATTTTCTGAAATTGAAGATAAATTGGAAGAAAGTTCTAGGTTCAGCGTGATAGACAGGATAAAAACCATGATCGAAACCGAATTCATGTTCGAAAATACGTGGCGAACGGTTGAATTCCTAGACCCAGGGTATTTTTCTGGGGAAAGGTCAGCTGAAGAATTCATAGATTACGT
>CAZFVW010000032.1:0-13662 GCA_964522285.1 uncultured Thermoplasmata archaeon
TCTGCCGGACGATCCGACCGTAGAAAACATCCTAGAAGTGCTGCTCGGAGCGGAGCGGTGTGCCGTAGGTGTTTACACTCAGATCTGCAAGTACACTCAGGGCAAAGATCCGAGAACATACGAACTCTCCGCAGCTATCCTCCACGAAGAGATAGAGCACGAAGCGTGGTTCGAGGAGTTACTGACAGGTAACCCATCTGGTCACTTCAGAAGGAAAGAACCCGGAGTGAGTCCTTACGTATCCCGGTTCCTGCAGACGAAATAAAAACCAATTTCTTTCTTTTTTTATTTTTTAAATTATAATCATCACAAATTCAACTTCCATTTCCTCTCACCTATCTTGACCAAGATACCTTCTTCTCTAAGATACTTGTCCCTCATCTTGATGAACTTGATCGAGTTTGTGAGTTCCCAGTCAGTTGAAGGTCTATCTTTGTGAATCTTCTTCCTCGGAAAAGTTGGACCGTTCTTGATCCATTCCTCAAGTTTTATCTTTCTCATCTTTTCTTCTCAACCACATATATTCTAAGTCATATAAATATTGTTAATCCCACAAAACCAATAAATCATAAATATCCTCATCAGCTAAAGCATACACATGCTCCAAACCCTGCGAGATATGGCGGACAGTTACCGAAAGAAGAAGCCTGAAGACATCGTTGGAAAGATACACATCCTTATAGACGGCGAGAGAGGATATACTGTCGAATTGAAAGAAAAATCGGTCGAAGTAGAACGATCGGGAGAAGAATTAGAAGGTGATCTAGGTCTGGTCATGTCAGAAGATACATTCGAAAAACTCGCCTCCGGAGTCTGGAACGGTATGACCGCTGCCGGTCGTTCAACTATGTCGGAATCCGCACCGCTGGATTTCCAAGTGCTGGAAGGAGGGTCTCTCCAAGGTGAAACAATGCAGATGATGTACCATTTCTTGACACACTTCTTCTCTAACGAGTACCCTACAGTTACAGAGTTAGGTAGAGAACATTCGAGAAAAGTACACGGAGGCAGCGCTGTGCCTATTGCATATGGGCATGGGGTGAGGTATGCTTACTACACCATCGCTCAGGGAGAGCAGATCAACGAGGACGAATCCGACCCGTGGGACCAAGTCTTCACGGTTATAGGTGGGACCGGTACAGCGATCATAGATGGACAGGAGATAGGATTAAAGAAGAATATCTCGGTTCACGTACCACCGAAAGTGCAGCATATCATCAAGAAAAAGAGTGGAGAAGACGATCTCGAACTACTCTGGATGGCTTACGGAGAGAAGGCTTGATCCTTCATACAGCTAATGCTAGAAGCCAAAGAGGTATGACATCTATAGTCCTGTCACCGACATCCCATGTATCGTATGTCTCTTCACTCACCAGGAAGAGTCGATAGTCGTCCGGCAACTCTAATAAATTTTTACAGTCTTCTTTTGAAATCTTAGATGAATATTTTATTTCGAAAGCTTTCTTTTCTTCAGGGAGGACTATGTCAACCTCTGGTTTATTATTAAATCTGAGATCTCCGAGAGTGCTCAGATGGTTGAAAGCGATGGTCTCTGCTACAAAACCTTCTTTCGTCTTCCACAAGGAGTTAAAGGAGTGATCCGCTACGTACATCTTTGGGTTTTTCCTAAGGGATTTTATATGGTCCTCCTCCCAAGGAATACTTTTAGTGATGAGGAATGAATCCTGAAGATATTGTAGATAATCTTTTATGGTCCTGTATTGTGTGTTTAGATCGTTGGCAAGGTTCGAATAACTTATCTTTTGACCTGACTTTTCCGATATCGATCGAAAAAGACCTTTCAACACTTCGGTTCGTTTCACTGTGAATATCTCCACGATGTCCCTAAAAAATATCAGATCGAGTATCTGTTTGAGATATTCGAGGGATAATTCTTCGTACAGCTCTGGGAAACCGCCCTTTTCGATATAATTATTGAATTCTATCCTGTATCTCTGCGAGTCTCTAGGATAATGAAGGCCTTCTAGATCTACATTTGGTACATCGACCTCTCTATACCTCAAGAACTCCTTGAAATTGAAGGGATTTAATTTATGGAACCTGATCCTTCCAACAAGACTTTCACCAGCCCCCCTCGTGATGTTCATAGAAGAAGAACCGGTGATCGTAAATTTGATATCGAGTTCTTTATCTTGTATAGATTTCACGTGACCGCCCCAATTATCGACCTTCTGTACCTCGTCTAAAAAGAAATAGACCTTTCCAGAATAATCACCCACTGGTTCTTTTAATACCTCTTCTGAGTATACTTTTATCATCTTTCTAGGTCCAACCTCATCCGCTAAGTCGAAAGAAAAATAACAGATCTTTTCAGGTTCATTGCTTTTCAATAAATTTTTTATCAAGATCCTTGTTAGCGTGGTCTTCCCCGCACGCCTAAGACCTACGATCCCTGTGACGTACTTTTTTTCGAGTTCGTCCATCAACTCCTCCTGTATATCTCTATCTACGGGTCTATCTGGGAGAGGTACTTCTCCACCTTTCCACCACGGGTTTTGAAGCTCTAATTCCTCGATCAGTTCAGCTTTTTCCATGGTCTTAGATTGTATTAACTACATTTATAATTTGTCATTGTGTTGCAGTTACTGCATTAATTAGACCGCTTAGTGTTGTAGTAACTACAATACACACTTAGCAAATTTATTGGAGACATATCCAAGTAAAACTATACTAGCATACCCACTGGATCTTAAGCAAACATATCATCAAGAAAGAGGGTGGAGAGGACGATCTTGAACTACTCTGGATGGCTTACGGAGAGAAGGCTTGAAATCCTAAGAGCGTTAAGGATGATCGACCTCATAAAAATAAGGATTCGGTTATGCCTTTGTATTTAAATTGAACAAAAGAATTAACTATCGTAAAATGTATCTAAGACGGAAATAGAGGTATCTCATGAGGATCAAGAGTTTCCGGATAACATCCCAGACATTTTTCTTGGTTTTATCGATTCTCGGAGCTGTAGGAGTAGCCATGTCCGGACTGATATATCCCTTCTTTTTCTGCTACTCATGCCCCTTCGCAGTAGCCGCCTGCCCCTTGGGTATAATGGAGCACGCCGCCATCGATATCGTCCTCATGGGTGTGATGGAAGGTCTCATTCTATTCGCCTACCTCATCGGTTTTCTATCTGTGATCGGCATAATCTTCGGCAGGGCTTTCTGCGGATGGGCCTGTCCAATAGGATTCCTCCAGGATGGTATAAACGGGTTCAGGGAGAGATTCCTCAAAAGACTGGTCGGTAACAGATTGGATGGTGATCACCCTTACCTCAAATATCTAAAATATTTCTTCATCCCGTTCATCCCGATAGCGTCTTACTTCACTCTAGAATTGTTTTATTCCCGATTCTGTCCGATAGGTGGATTAACCGGAACCATACCCACGTTACTCTTCTTTCCGGGCCAATGGCAGCCTTCGACCGATTTTCCCATCAAAATCATCTCGATAACACTGTTCTTCGTCCTGGTGATAGTTGTAGGTAGGGGATGGTGCAGGTACCTTTGCCCCGTAGGAGCCATCTTCGCACCTTTCAACAAGATCAGTCTCCTGCAGTTGGAGAGGACCGATGACTGCAAACAATGCGAGATGTGTTCAGACCCGTGTCCCATGCAGATCAAGAGTCCAGGTACAGAAGATGACCCTGAATGTGTATTGTGCGGCAGGTGTATAGAGGCCTGCGAATTCGATGCATTGAAATTCAAACTCAGGTGGTGGAAGGAAGATGAATAAGACTGTCTGGATAGTTTTTGTGATATTGTTGGTATCCATCATGTCTGCTGGAATTTACTATGGTGGTTACAAAAGGAGCGATGATATTTCCAGCGTACCCTGTATCGGCTGCTTGGGACTGAACCCTGTAGTACAGACCGAATTTCGCTTCAGAACGAAAGGAGAACATCCCGATTTCGTAACCGAAGCGCTGGATAAGAATGTTGTTTTCCTTCACTACCGCACCGATACATGCCCGGCCTGCGATGAGATGGAACCGGTTATAGATGAGATCGAAGAGGAAACGCCTAATGTAGAGTTCTTCCATATCAACTTAGACCACGCTAAAGGTGAGAAGAGGAGTTCTTTCTTCACCTATGATATAGAAGCTGAAGGCAACGATATCACCGGCGTACCCATGTTCGTCATAATGACCAAGAACAAGGATGACGGGGTCATGAAACCTTATTACAAGGTCTTGTACGGTATCCATTCCAAAGAAGATATCGTGTCGGATGTCTCCCAAGCATTGGACCTTTACCCGAGCAGTGAAGAATTCACCCCTATGGTAGATCTCTTCGTGGATAAACACTGTGGGAACTGCCCGTATGCTGAGGAAGCGTTATTAGAAATGTACGATGACGCTTATTTCATCTCATATGTTACGGATGCCCCAGGAGTATCCGGTAATTACTCTGATTTTCTGGAGAAGCAGTATCAACAGGAATATGGAGAATACGGCCACCCCCGAGCTGAATTCAACGCCGGTGAGAAAAGAAAGTTGGGTGCTGAAGAGGGCGTTATAACCGAATATAGGGATATAACCAGCACTTTGGACACGAGTGATGGCCCAGTAGAGATCACCGTTTCGATGGAGAAGACCAGCGAAGGCTATGATATCGGTTACGAACTGGTTAGCCAGGAGTCTAAAGAATATAAGTTACGAGTGGTAGTCGTGGACAGATATTCCCCCTGGTCGAATTCTCAGGGCGAACGTATACCCTACGCTTTCATAGATAATGTTTTCAACATGACCTTGGATATGTCAGAAGGAGAGACCTTGTCCGATGAAGAAACATGGGCTGGCACTCAAGAAGTATCTTTGGATGAATTGGGTACTGATCTTGCCCTTTTCGGGATCGTTTATGAAGAAGGTGAGATCATACAGACAGCTCATGTGCCTCCTGAGATAGGAGAGATAGAGACGGAGATCGATGAAGACAAGTTGGCCGTATCGCCTTCCGAAACTAAGAGGGCTGAATTGAAAGTGATTAGTAAGGCTAAGGAGAGTTTGGATATAACCGTGGATGCAAGTGATGAGTTAGGTTGGAAATTGGATACTCCAGATTCATTCACTTTGGGACCTGAAAAAAACAAGACGGTAGCGATAGGCTTCGAGTGCCCGATAGACTCTATACTCGGAGAGCAGAATCAGATCACAGTGAAAATAGATGTAGAGGGTAAAGAATACCTCTCAAGAGAAGCTGTTATCACGGTGGAGGTCAAAGAGGATTCCCAGAAACCTCAGATAGGTACGGTGTCGATAGATCCAGATGATCCCAAGTCCTCCGACGAGATAACGGTCGAAGTGATCGCAGTAGATAACGAGGGGTTGGAGAAAGTAGAGATATCTTATTACGTGTGCACGGATGTTCTATGCAGCCCCGTGTGGACCGAAGAGATGGAAAAAAGCGGGAATGAACACTCCGCTACAATCGGCCCCTTCGATGAGAAGTACACCGAGCTGCATTTCACCATACGAGCTGAAGATATCAACGGGAACGTGAATGAAACTAAAGAATATGGTGTTTTTTTTCAGGAAGGATGAAATATGAAGAATATCCACCCTTTTACCTAGATCATTCTGTTTCATTTAGTTCCTGCATATCAGATATATCCATTATTATCGGTTGTCCGTCCATGGGAACGATCACGAACTCAACATTGCTCTTAGGATCTCTCAGGGCTGCTATATAACGCAGTGACATTATATAATCCATCATCTCTTGCGTCATATTTTCAGATTGTTTCGCTAATATCTTTATAGATTCTGATTGCCCCTCTGCTAGGATGATGGTCGAGTTGGCCTCGGCTTCCGCCCTAACCTGTTCTTTCTGCGCACGGGCCTTTTCAGCATTAAGTTCGTATTGAGCCGTATCTATATCTATCTTAGCGGATGCCCGTTGCTCCGCAGCATTCAGTATCGTCTTGGGCATATCTACATTTCGAATATTTATTGATTCAATCGTGATAAAGTATGGTGTTACTCTTTCCTCAACCTTTTCAGAAATCACCGATTCGAATTTAGTCCTCTTCCTGTTCATATCTTCTCCAGTAAGGTTCATATCAGCTGCGGTCTTCCTTACTTCAGCCCTTAATGAGTTGCGGATAACTGTATCCTCATATTCTGGATTATCTACACGGATATCGCCTACCCGATCCTCCTCAAGATGGTAAACTACTTGAAAGTCTATGGGGACGTTGTACCCGTCGGCTGTTAGAACACTGACGGTCTCCTTCACATATTGAGTGTTCCACCTTACTATATCGACCTGTACGAATGGGTTTTTAAGTTGAAGCCCTTCGTTGTACGTATTTCCGATATTACCTAGTCCGCTTACGGTCACACCCTTGTGTCCCGCCGGTACATTAACAAAGGCCATAGAAGATATTATCAGGATGAATATCAGAAAGAAAACACCCATCGTGGCTATCTTTGCCGTTCTTGGGTCTATGTTGACCCCTTTATTCTTTCTATCGCCTGACTTTTTTGAATTGAAGATCGGTTTTATCTTATCATCATCTTCTTCGTCGCTCATCTAAGTCACCTAGGATATTCCATCAAGTTAATAGGATATTGATATATAGAATTTATTATCATCGTTTATAAAATTTAAATCGTTTAAAAACTATTTTTTGCTCGTTCAAGGCGAAGACCCTCTTTTTCTTAAAAAGACCCATGATGAAGAACCCACAACCAGTATGAATATACTTAAGATGATATACATCGATTTGTTCGAGGCACCATCTTCTTCGAGCGCTTGAGTTTCATATGCGTATATCTCACCATTTGCCTTCCTAATGACGATAATGTTATCTAAGACCTGGATCTGATGAATCGTTTCCTTCTCATACTCGTGTTCCCATCTCAGTTTTCCTCGCTCATCGAAGGCTTGGACTTTATAAAATCTGTATCGGTTATCTTCGGTAATATTTCGGTATAGGCAGTATAGCCTACAATCATCAGGGTTCATCGAAATTATGACTTTCTGTCGGGGGTTTGTGAGTTGATCTAATCTCTCTTTCCAAAGTATTTTTCCTTCATAGGATACGGACGTTAGATAGGGAGTTTTATTTTTATTTGAAAGTATGTAGAAGTTATGATTTACATACCTAAATTGTTGGATAGATGACCCATCTTCCATCTCATATAAATTCTCACTTTCACCTTCCACATCAAGTCTGTAGATCGCCTTAGGGGTGGAAGTAAAATACGTTTTTGAAGTTCTGTCGAACTGAAAAGATATAAGGTCTTCATTTGGAATTTTGAATTCCCACTCGACATCCCCATCCAATCCGATACATAACAGATTATGATCCGGTCTGCTGTAAACGACATATAGTTTTTCGTTTAGGATAAAAGCCGAGGTTGGAGCATAACTGGATTCTGAAAATTTCTTGGTCCATATTATCTTTTTATTCGAAGATATCTTGGTTATATTACCTCCTTCATCAAAGTGAGGGATGAAGATATCTCCATCTTCGTTCACCATAATATTCAGTCCCCAGAAATCTAGATATTTGTTCCACAATATATCCCCGCTTTCTCTATCTAAACAGTGAATATAGTACGTATCGTTCTCGAAGGAACCTGTCATCATATAGATCGTATCCTCTTTTATCTTAGGGAAGATCAATATCTGATAACTAAAATTCTGAGTCCATTTGATTTCTCCTGCTGAGTTGAGCAGTTCTAACTTATCTTCATTAATAACTAAAACCTCATTTTCATGAACAGGAATAATGTAAAGACTATCCTCCTCATCGTAAGCTCTCGTCCAGGAAGGATCCTCATTTAACGGAGAATCAGAAACACTTACGCCCTCCATGATAGGTGCTACTGTTAAGGATATAACGACCAAAGCGATCAATAAAGTTATCTTTATTTTCATACTTTCAAATCTATATTTTATATTATTTTATAAAGTTATGGTTTTCATAGATTTTTTCTACGATTTATCGGTCGATAAAAGGATAGACCTAAGAAATCTATATATATCTAATTATTCACTATTTATATCAGGAAAGGGTCAAAAATGTATGAAAAAAGGGGTATAAAGGTTGGTAGGTTATTGAGTGTAGTTACTGTTGTGCTGTTGGTTCTCTCGATGATGGGTTCGTTCTCTTATATCTTAAATCCATCAGCAGCCCAGGATACGAACGATGAAGCCGTGAACATCGTATACGAAAGCTTGGATTATCACGTAAATGTAACCGATTCTTATGCGGTTACGAACGTGAAAGCGGTATTGAATAATCCAACGGATGAAACCCTCGAAGGAAATGTTCCTTTTTATTTTCCTGAGGAAGCGTTCCTAACGAATCTGACTTTGGTTTTGAACGAAGATGTGTACTACGCTGACGTTGTCGAAAGCCAGGAAGCGGAGAAAGAGTATGAAGAGGCGGTGGAATCCAACCAAAGCGCTGCCCTGGGAGATTATGAAAGCGGTGGTTTATTCAATCAGAAAGTCAACATCAAACCAGGTACGAAGGCAGAGGTCACCATCAGGTACGAGATGTTACTAGAGAGGAAGATAGGCGGATACGATTATGAGATGAATCTAGATTCGTTCTCTCAGTATTCCGATGGGCTGTTCGATGAATTCTCCTATGAGATGATGATCAGATACAGTAAACCCATAGAGACTGTAGATACGGGTGGCATGATAGATGGAACGCAGAAAGAATACGTTGATCCTTATACAGCAAATGTAGAGTACTCTGGAGATCTAATTCCCGGAGAATACGTTCTGAATTATGATGTTAACGTCGCAGGCCTGGAAGGAGATATGAACTTCTACGAAGACGAAAGGGGCACCTATTTCATGCATAGGATGCGACCGGATATTGAAGATGTGGGTAAGATACCCAAAGATATCGTGTTCGTTCTCGATAAATCCGGTTCGATGAGCGGAACTAAGATCCAGCAGATGAAAACATCGTTCAAGCATATAATCGATAAATTGGAAACAAACGAGAGGTTCAACGTTATAACATTCAACACCGAAGTAACCCCTTACTCTCAGGAGATGCTGGAAGTGAACTCAGATAACAAAGGAGAGGTAAAAGATCACATAGATTCTATCGATGCAGGGGGTAGCACGAATATCAACGGCGCTACATTGAAAGGTATAGAGACCATAAATAAGCTGGAATTGGGCTATGGAGAGAGAGCGGCTATAATCGTACTGCTCACCGACGGCTTACCCACTGCAGGCGTCACTAACACGGCTTCGATAAGACAGAATGTTTTGGAAGCGAACACCAGAGGTATCAGCATATTCTCGCTCGGTTTCGGGAACGATGTAGATTTTGGATTTCTCAAAGCCATGAGCTTGGAGAACAACGGTTATGCAAAGAAGATCTACGAAGGGCAGGATGCCAGCGAGCAGATCATCGGTTTCTATGAAACTATCTCAACACCGCTATTGAGGGACATCGAGGTAGGATATGAAGACGTGACAGATTCTTATCCTAAGGAAGTTAAGACGCTTTTCTCCGGCAGTGATCTGGTGATCGTAGGTAGAGTAAAGAACGATACTGAGGATATCAGGTCTGAATTCAAAGCTGAGAGCAAGGATGGAACGATATATCTGAACGATACCTGGAACGTAGGTCCAGATGAAGATAACAATTATATCTCAAGACTCTGGGCATATAGATATATCAATCATCTACTAGACAGGATGGCGGTAGAAGGTGAAAACGAGACCATCAGATCTGAGATCGTGTCGATAGCCACTAACTACAGCTTCGTTACTCCGTATACTTCATTCCTTATAACTGTAGAATCAACGGATAACGAAGAGGAAGAAGAGAGTGTCGATGATTTACAGGGTCCGTCTGCTGATGCTAAAAGTAATCTTACAGATATAGATGACGATGACAGTGGTTTAGCTGAGCAATATGGGGAAGACAGTCCTGGGTTCACGACCGCCGTTGTTCTAAATGTTATACTAGTGGTAACGCTGATATGGGCTAAGAAGCGAAAGAAATTCAAACGTGATCGCTGACACGTCCACATAAGCACTGTGGCAGGCCTGGGGATATCCCCCAAAGGCGAGATGGTGAAAATATAGAGGTAACTAGCTGATACATCCTTAGTTCTAGCTTAGAAAATAGAATGGGAAATTATAGATCTGTACCCGAATACGAAAAAGTCGGTCGAGGAAAGCTGGAATTGGATTATGAATTTTATTGCTAGTTAATAATCAAGATATATCTTTATAAAACGTATGTTATAGGCTTAAAGTAAATAAAAAACGTGATGGATAATGAAACTATGTCTTTACGAAACTATGGCTTGAAGAAAACCATGGATTCTTTCTGGCTTAAACAGGATACGGATAAGTTGCAGAAAGAACAGGCATACATATTGTCGATCCTTTTAGGTATGGTAGATGCGGTAGTTTTAATGTTTATGTTATCCCCTACGGGATTCACGATAACCGATGAATTGATTCTTTATATCTTTCTCCTTTTTGTTGTCAACGTGTTCATGTTTTATCAGGGAGTTATATTCGTGAAAAAATGGTCTAAAAATAATCTTGGGAACTATGTTATGTATGGTCACTGTACTAAAAAAGGATACGAAAGGACTCTGAGTAATCTTGAGTCGCTCTTCGATGAGTTGAAGTTTGATATCGACAGAGTTGATGATGTGTGGGATGGATACTCCAAGCTATTCAAAACTAAAAATAATGAAACAGTTCTGAAAATAAGATTCACTGAAGGCATAGAGAAAAACCTGTTCATTTCAATATTCAATTCTAAAGAGTTTCCCGAGATGAAAGAGATATTAAAGAAATTCTTCAAAGAGTATTTATTTATGGATAAAGACGGAAATAAGTACTTGCGGATGAAAGAGGAGGTAAAGATGGACATCATCCATGATGCAAAAAAACTCAGTATCGATAATGAACTTGACTTCCTCAAATCGAAAGCAAAAATACCAGTTGTTTACTATATTTATTTCGGGTTCGGTTTTGCTTTTTACTTCATGATCCAGTGGGCATTGATAGATTCGCCACCGAGTTCATCTGAAATTTATTGGGCCATACAATTGGTTTTAACTTTATTTTTTCTAATGAACCTCTCGGTAGTGATGTACATTTACAAAGACGTTAGGGAAGCTAAGGAACGCTTAAGAGAGCTCAAAGTTTTAGATGAACTATATAAATAATGATGAAAATACAATCATGCGTCAATAGGTAATTTCTCAACTGGGGATACCCAGCAATCCTCCAACATTCCTTAGCTTCTCCTCTTCTATCTCGAAATCCCACTCGCTTTTTAGGATATCTTCTAGATATTCCATCCCCCCTTCTCCGTCGTAGACAGCTTCTATCATATCTTTGTAGATACTGGGAGTGACGTCGTAGACATGTATAAGGTCATCCAGGTTGTATTTCATCTTCTCTATGTTGGTCGGTGTAGCCATGCACTTCTGAGCCATAAGCGGACACGTTATCGTGTCCCTCTGGATCGAGAACTCGAAGAACTTGTTACACATGGGACAGTAATATTTTCCCATGGGCATCTCGCCCAAGATGGAAGTATCATCTAGAACGATACTTTTCTGGAAATCCAGTCTTTTTATCACCATATTTAGTGCTTTACCAAGTAATCTGAACAGCTTATCTTTCTCCCACACCTTATCGATGTCAGTGACTATGAACGTGACCTTCTCTTCTTCAACCCTCTGGGCAGTTTCGCATCCGCTGACCGTTATGATGAAACTCTTTATGGTCTGCAACGGTTGCTCCTCGTATTTGATATTCCAGTCATGTAGGAAATCGAAATATATGTTCACCAGATCCTCTGCTTGGTTCTCATCTATATATTTGGCCAGTATCATCTGCGGTATCTTAGGATAGAAAAGACCGAATTTTTCCAACCCCTCCGTAGATTCTGGAGGAACGTTCTCCACTGCTATCGGCGAGTTCAAACACACCTTCGGCATGTATGGACAGACCGGTTCCTCGAGTTCGAACAACTTCTTACAAGTGACGCACCAGTACCTCCCTGATTTTGACTTTTCACCCTTTGGAAGGTTCTTCACCTTCTCGATTATCTTATCCTTGTTCTTGAACATGTTATTATATAACGAATATAAACTTAATATATCTTAGGGAGAAGATGAACATAACCTTTAAACTGAACTTTTGATATCTTCACGCATGAACTCACTCGATATCGACGCGGTCTTTTTCGACCTGGATGGAACTCTGTTCGACAAGAAGAGAGCCGAAGAGTTGGCTTTGATGAATATTTTTGACTCCTATGATGACGTGTTCGTTGGAGTCAAGAAAGAGGAATTGATCCACGCCTTCAGAGAAGCAAACAAACTCGGTCATCAGGAGTTCCATGAAAGCAAATCACTGGACAAGATACGAAGTGATAGGGGAGAAAGGATAATGGAGATGTTGGGAGTGGATATGTCGTTCGCAGACGAGTTCACCTCAAAATTCTACGAGATCTATCCAACGATGAAAGTACCCATAGAGGGTGCGGAGGAGGTTGTGGATGGATCGATGTCACGATATGATGTTGGGATGATATCCAATGGGTCTAAAGACGTCCAGATGGCTAAATTAGAAGTGCTCGATTTAACTGACAAGTTCGAAGTGATATTATTCTCCGAAGAGGTGGGTATCAGAAAACCAGACCGAAAGATATTCGACCTAGCTTCAAACAAGATGGGCTACGATAACGAAGATTGCCTCTACGTCGGAGATTCTTACAAGAGTGACATGATCGGAGCCGGTCGGGCTGGTATGCACACCTGCTGGATGAATCCTGAAGGGAAGAATGAAAAGAAAGCCTACTCTCTAGATATAGAGATATCTGAATTGAGAAAATTATTGGAATTTATCTGATTTCGTGGATCATCTCTTGTTTTTTCCACCGTTACAACAATCAAATTCAAGTCTAAATAAATCTTATCTTTTCCACGGCTCAAAAAAAGCAAAGATGAACTAGTCTTCTACGATAAATACAATTTTTGTTGATATCAGGCAATTCAAAATTATCGATAAAGATAATTAACCTTGCTCGAATAACCTAAAATATGAACCCAATCCCTCGGGACCAAGACCAGTGGACCATCTCAGAGAGATACAAGAGTAAGAAGAACACTGTTCTAAAGGTAGGATTCGAGAGCACGGAATACATCGTTAAGAGGTACTCCAAAGAATTCAAGAGCGGGATGGAAACTGAACAGCTAGTTTTAGAAGATTGTAAGAAGCAGGGAATACTGGTCCCGAGTATAGTGGATTCCTGGGATGACATCCTGGTACTAGAATACATCGACGGGACCAACTGCAAAGTGCTCTTCGACAGCGGTGACGAGGAGCAGAGAAAAAAGGTAATCTCATGTATAGCTGGGTGGCTATCTGGATTCCATGATCGATTCGCTCACGAAAGGAGGAGAGGGGATTCCATCCTCGCTAACTTTATCTTATCTGAAAACGATATCTACGGTATAGACTTCGAAGAATCTGTCCAGGGCGACTATCTGAGAGATCTAGGTGATATCTGCATGTCCATACTCAGGATGAGACCGGCTTTCACTCGGGATAAGTTCGATACTACGATGGAATTTTTAGACGAATACTTTTCTAGATCTTCTATGGACAAAATGGATGTCAC
>CAZFVW010000033.1:0-13509 GCA_964522285.1 uncultured Thermoplasmata archaeon
TCCTGCAGTTCGTCTATTACCGAGGAAGGAACGTACACTTCGGGATTCGGTATCAATCGTTCTATCTCTGTGTCCAGATTAACTGAAAACTGGAATGGCATTATCAGAGCGTTCGCATCTAGAATCACCGAAGTCATTGTTGTATGTACCCGTTCTCTTCGAGATAGTTGACGACTTTATTGACACTTTCCTCTATAGATTCGTTATGGGTCTCCAGAACTATCTCTGGATCCTCTGGTTCTTCGTACGGATCTGACACGCCTGTGAAATTTTCGATCTCACCGTTCATTGCTTTCTCGTAAAGTCCTTTAACGTCTCTATCAGCACATACTTCTACAGGACATTTTACGAAGACTTCTATGAAGTTGGTACACATCTCTCTGGTCTTGTTCCGTCTTTCGATGTAGGGTGATATGAATGATGCTAGAACTCCTACACCGTTCCTCGATAGAAGTTCAGCGACGAAACTGACCCTTTCGATGTTCTTATCCCTATCTTCCTTTGTGAATCCGAGGTCGTATGTGAGATGTTGGCGTACAACATCACCGTCCAATCTTTCGACGAGTTCTCCATACTCTCTCTCCAAGATGATAGCGACTCTTTCTGCCACTGCTGATTTACCAGATCCCGACAGACCGGTAAACCACAAAGTGTAACCGTCCTCGAAATTTTCCTTATCCCAGTGCTGTTCACTGGGTATGATGTGTTCTTTTCCCATGTTATCGATTCTCCATTATTACATTATTTTTATCTAAAGTATATCTATTATTTTGTAAAAGAAATTGTTTTTGACTTTAGTCGGAATCACCATTCCAACAACATCGCTTTTTCCGCCTGCGGAATATCCATTGTCTTTTGCCAGAGCTATTATCTTTTCAGAATCAGGTATCGGTCCACGGATGTAGATCTGAGTTTCTCCTTCCTTGTAACCGCTGTTAGAAACGATGACGATCTCGTCGTCGCGAGCCCAGGCTAATCTCCTAGTTACTGTAGATATGATATTGTAGGGAGAGTTCATCTTTCGGTGAAGGACTCCTTCTTTGACCCTTTTGAGATCCCCTTCTACTTCATCTTCTATCGCTTGGTTCAACTTTTTTAAGTTCTCGTTAAGATCTTCCCGTTCCAGGATATCATCAGGATGTTCTACATCCTTTAAGAACCGAGGTGTATCGTTCACCGCTTCTATATCGCCTATCTTGTAATTTGAATCGAGAAGATAAGCACACTGGAGGACGTCGTCGAACGACGTTCCAAGGTCCTCTAGAACCCCTTCTATCACAGATAGAGCTTTTGGGTTCTCCTTCAATTTTTCCTCTCTATCCCCGAACGCTCCAAGTAACGACAACAGATCCGGTTTGTGTCCCATGTATTCGTTGATGACCCACGACGCGCTCGGATATTTCTTAGGAGATTCTCCATCTATTATCGGATTGTGGTGTATCTCGACATCGTGACGCTCCTGAAGGTGGTGGTCGAATATGAACACTTTTCCGAATCTTTTCAAGAACGCTATAGAATCTTCGGGAAGGGCCATATCCACGACTATGCAGAATTCTGGACTGATCTCATTTATCTTATCTCTGTCCTCATCGTCGAGGAAATAGTTGCCTATCGAAGGTGTGAATAAAGTAAAATTGTCCGGCAGCTCCCTCAAAAGGAGAGCTGCTGAGGACATCCCATCGGTATCCCAATGGTGTAGAAGGAGACCTTCGGCTCCCTCGACTGTTTTTGATATCTGTTCCATCTGATCGACTTCCTTGTTTATTCCACGAATTTTTTATCGGTCTTTGCGACCTGTTCAGCGACCTCTGGCCTCATCATGTGGTCAGGAGGTGTCTTTCCGGCTTTGAACAGTTTCCTCATCTTGGTACCGCTGAAGTTCTCTCGATATTTATCATCGTGTGGACAGATAAATCCGTCTACAGCTCCTCCACATTTCTCACAGTATGTGAATGACTTGAAGAATACTGGAGTTATTCCTAGATCTGGGAATTTATCGAATATATCCTGTGCTGCATATGGACCGTAGTAATCTCCAACACCGGCATGATCTCTTCCAACGATGAAGTGAGAACAACCGAAGTTCTTCCTCATGATCGCGTGGAAAATAGCTTCTTTTGGACCTGCGTATCTCATCTCGGCTTCCAAGATGCTCATAACAGCTCTGTTATGTAAGTAGTAATTGTTCATCAAAGTGTTGTATGCACCAAGTATGACTTCGTCTTTGTAATCTCCCTTCTTCTTCTTACCGATTATAGGATTGATGAATATACCGTCAACGAAAGTAAGCGCGGTCTTCTGGACGTATTCATGACCGAGATGTGGAACGTTCCTGGTCTGGAATCCAACTACCGTTCTCCATCCCTTTTCTTTGAACAATACTCTTGTTTCCATAGGTTTCAGACTGTACTGTTCAAAGGGATTCTCGGGTTCGTCGAGTTGTATGACTTCTCCACCGATAAGATAGTCGTTCATGTTCATCACCTTTTCTACACCTGGATGTTCCTTATCTAGAGTGCCGTACATGCTCTCGGCCATCCGTTCTTTATCATAGGTGTAGATCTCTTCGACGTCCATCATACCAAAAGGTGCACCGTTCTCGGTTTCGAGTATTATATCTTCGCCTTCCTCGAAACGATCTTTTGTTTTTTCGTCTACATCTAGAACTATAGGTAGAGTCCACGCTACATCCGATGACAGTCTAGAATGCTCTAAAACGTTGTCAAAATCTTCATGATCCATGAATCCCTGTAAAGGGGAGTAAACACCAGAAGCTATGTTCTGAGCGTCTTTCCTAAGTTCGCTGGTAAGCTGGATCTTGGTCATTTCGGATGATTCTTCGAGTAATCTCTCTCTCTTGTTACCAGATATTATCCGGTTAACCAGAGTTCCGCCATGTGGCTTAGACATTGTTTTAACCTCATCAGTTATATTTTATTTAATCGAGATAACCTAGAGCTCTCAATCTCTCTTTGACCTTTTCCTCATCCTCTTTGGAGAAACTTTCCTGTTCTTTTTCCTCTTCCTCTATACTAGAGATCACCTGTCTGAGGACGTATGTAACGTAGCTAGATATCGAATTGAATCCTGTTCCTTCCATCCTCTTCTTGACTTTTTTGGCTAGAGGGATCGGTATCGATACGGTCGTGTACTTTTTCTTCTTCTTTTTCTTTTCTGCCATGATATCACACTATATTTAATTAGATTTAATGGTCTATCATTAGGATGTTGTATTTATAGTTGATGGTACGTTTATTGTATAATGTGGAATTTTCGTGATTTGATCACCCTACTTTTTGATAGAAAGATTAATTTAAGTTTTTTGTAATACGTCTTAGCGTAAAGGCGAAAAGGAAGGAAAGTGAGATAATGCAGAAAAAAGAGATATTAGATATTGTTGAAAAAGAGGACGTTAAATTCGTTGAGATGCAGTTCATGGACATATTGGGTGGCGTGAAGTCAGTATCTATACCAGCACATCACCTTGAAAGGGCGATAGATGATGGAGTTCTATTCGATGGATCATCGATAGTTGGTTACGCTACCATAGAAGAATCAGATCTAAGGGCTTATCCAGACCTAGATACTTTCTTGATATTTCCGTGGATCGATGAAGATATCAAAACGGGCAGACTGATATGTGATATTTATTATTCTAATGGAGAAAGATTCGAAGGAGATCCCAGGTATATATTGCAAAAGCAGTTGGATAAAGCGAAGAACATGGGTTATGAGTTCAATGTGGGGCCAGAATATGAATTCTTTTTATTCAAAATGGATGAAGAAGGTAAACCCACCACCATACCCGATGATGAAGGCGGGTATTTCGACCTCATGCCCTTGGATAGAGCAGACAGAGTTAGGAAGGAGTGCAATATCTATTTTGAGGATATGGGTTTCGAAGTCGAGGCATCACACCACGAAGTAGCCAGCGGGCAGCATGAGATCGATCTAAGGTACGGACCCGCACAGAAGATAGCGGATCAGATAATGACTCTGAAGCACGGTATAAAGACAGTGGCAAAACTGAACGACCTACACGCCACCTTCATGCCAAAACCGATATCAGGTGTGAACGGTACAGGCATGCATGTCCATCAGAGTTTGATCGATGGCGATAAAAATTACTTCTACGACGAAAATGATCCCGACGGTTTGAGCGATATAGCTAGATATTACCTTGGAGGATTATTAAAATATGCTGAGGAGATGTGTGGTATCTTGGATTCCTGGGTCAACTCTTATAAAAGATTGATACCGGGGTACGAGGCGCCCGCCTACATATCATGGGCACACCTAAATAGGAGCGTGCTCGCAAGAGTACCAGCAGGTAGAGGTAAAGCGACCCGTATCGAGATACGGAACCCTGATCCCGCAGGTAATCCATATCTACAGTTCGCGGTTCTATTGGGCGCTGGATTGAGAGGGATAGATAACGAGATCACACCGCCTGAACAGGTCGAGGAAGATATATTCGCGCTCTCAGAGAGAGAAAGAAAAGATATGGGGATAAGAACGCTGCCAGCTAACCTTGGGCATGCGATATCCAAGATGGAAGAGAGCGAATTCGTTAAAGATATCTTGGGAGAACATACTTTCCATCATTTTTTACATAAAAAAAGAGAGGAATGGAACGAATACAGACAACAGGTGACCGATTGGGAGATAGAAAAATACCTCCCGCATCTGTGAAATTTTTAATCGAGGAAGCCATTAAACAAGATCAAAATAAAGGATAAGATGGTAGATATTCAACCTATCTGGAACGAGAGAGCACTCAAAGTTGGGAAAAATATTGTGGTTGCAGATTTACATATAGGGTATGAATCTGAGTTGGCGGGAAAAGGTGTTAACCTACCTAGTAAATCAAAAGAGATGGTCGATTCGATAGCACAGATACTAAAAGATAATAAAGCGAGTCGTTTGATAATAAACGGCGACCTTAAACATAACATACCGCAGGGGACTTGGCAGGAATACAAGGAGATCCCTGAAGCCATCGACGAATGGTTAAAGAATGTAGACGAAATTCATGTTTTCAAAGGGAACCACGACGGAGGGATCGAGAGATATCTGCCATCAGATGTGTTCATTCACGACCCGAGTGGAGACGTTATAGACGGGGTGGGTTTTTTCCACGGTCACGCACATCCCAAAGAAGAAGTAGCTAGATCTAGTCAATTGATCGTCGCACATACTCACCCTTCCGTTTTCTTCTTAGACGGTCTAGGTAGGAAGGAAAAGAAACCGTGCTGGGTGAAGATGAAAATAATGAAAGACGGTAAAAATATAGAAGACTTAGAGAATACCGATAACGAATACTCAAAAGAGATCGTTATAATGCCACATTTCAATGAATTGCTGGGAGGTATCAGTATCAACAGAGACGGTTACATCATCCCTTTCTTGAAGACTATAACTATAGTGGAAGAGGATGTTTTTTTATTAGATGGAACACAGCTAGGAGAACTGGAAAAAATAGACTCTGAGATCATGAAGAAATAGTTGTTGTAGGTTTTATAGGTTACATAATCCTTCAAATATAACCTTCCGTGCTATCAGAAAAGATCGGCACTCCTATACATATCCTCGCTTCCGAGAGTCCTAGGTGCTTCGCTGCTAGGCCTGCTCTTACCATGACCTTCCCATCCATGTTGTGTGATCTCGCTGTTTTAATAGCATAACCCAACGCTATACCTATATCGATCGATCTATATGCACAGTTCGGCCCCTCGAAAATTCCCACACACTCGTTTTCTAACAGATCATCACAAGTGTCGAAACCACAAGCCCTGCAGTCGAGATCCAGCGTTTTTTTTCCTTTTAAACCGATTATCATCAAACCTTCCGATGATTCGAGTATCTCCCCATCAACTCTGTAGGTTTCCTCATTCAACTCATCAGCTAGTTGAAACATCTCTTCTACGACCATCTCTTTTTCGGATTCGTCTAGAACATCGACGTGGATATCTGTACCTTCGGCTCTAGGTGCTGAATCTGCGGATATTTTCATCAACTGGCTGACAACTTCGATACCTTCTTCCATATTACCACCATACATGACAAAACATCAGAGGATAATTAATCTATCGGATGAAAGAGAGTCTACTTTTTAACGTTCTATCGGGGTAAAATAAAGTATACCGCCGACCAGTGCTATCAAACCGCTGAGAGCTCCAACTATCCCTCCGAAGGCGATCAAGATGACAGATAATATTATCATCGATACCCCCCTCATATTACCCTTTTCGATATTATCGGTATTAGTGATAAGTAAACCAAATCCCATGACTACATCGATCGTGAGATGCCCTAATAAAACAAGAAAAGGCTCATTGGCCATCGATACTATAAAATGGAATATCCCTAAACCAACAGCTAGATAACCTCCGATAGAGATAAAGACTGAATGCATGGGTAGTTCGTGTAACTCATCTATCCTGGTGGGATTCGATTCCAATACATCTTCGATCAAGTCGCTACCCGTTAAAGACATCTGTTTATTTAACGAAGGTAACTATTTAATCGTTATTCATAAGATCATAGGTGGAAAGGAGGAAGTTTAAAAAGGCAAGTTCACTTCACTTTGATCATGAGAATGATAGTTTCCTCTAAAGAGGACCAAGCCAGTGAAAACATACTCCAAAGTTTACTTGAATACAAACAGTGGGAAACCGTAGGTGAATGGAAGGGAAATCCTGTTTACAGGTCCGGTAAAGACTATATCGCTTCTCTTAACAAGCACCATATCTATGTTGACAACATCGACGAGGGATTGGAGGAGTTATTGGATATAAAAATCGATTCGATAGTTTACATCTCAAAACACGCATCAAAAGCGGGCATCCATTCTCTCACGGTACATCCCATAGGTAATTTCGGAGAAGCGAAGTTCGGAGGGGTAGAGGAGAAGATAGTTCCACCATCCCCCCACAAAATGACCGCAGCACTCCGTAATTTAGATGAGAGAGCAGGAGAGCACGGATTGAAGAAAGAATTTGATTTGTCATTTGAAGCAACACACCACGGTCCTTTTCTAGAAACCCCAGTTTATTACATAGAGATAGGAAGTGATGAGGGATGTTGGAATGATAACCGGGCAGGAAAAGTGATCGCTGAAACAGTTATGGAAAGCGAACAAAATGTTAGAAAAAATGATCCCATAGTCGTTTGCATCGGAGGTGGACATTACGCCCCTAGATTCACCGCCCTTGCAAAGAAAAAAGCCGTATCTATTGGACATATGGTACCCGGCTGGGCTATGAAAGACTTGACAAAAGAAAAATTGAACAATGCCTTAGAGATATCGGATGCGGACTATATCTACTTTGATAGAAGCGACACGTCCGGTAAAGAAAGAGAAAGGATCATCCGATGGGTGTCGGATAAAGATGTAGAGGCCGTAAGGTCAGGTGATCTCGAAGACCTGTGAACCTCATATGGTTTTGGTATACGTTCTTCATCTTTCTTTCTTTTCCCACTTCTGCAGTTCCATAACAACTGATAAAGTACTTCCTTCCTTGATTTCCTCACGGATACGGTTCTCTTTCTCCATGACATCTAGAGACCGGTTAGCTATCTGAAGTGCTTCTTCTTTCGGGACCACCATGACACCGCTGTCGTCTCCGATTATCCAGTCGCCTGGTCTGACCCTTCTGCCACCGCAGTTTATATCGACATTGAGTCCGCCGTAGCCCTTGGGCTCTCCAGCGTTGGAAGAAGCATACCTTGCAAAAACGGGAAAATCGATCTCTCTTATCTCATCTACATCCCTAACGGCTCCATCGATAACTATGCCCGGAATACCCTTTCTTTTACAAGACCAAGAAGCTAACTCACCCCAAACGGCGGTATTACCCGCATCTGCATCTATAACGATGATCTCGCCCTCTTCGGCTTCATCTATCGCTTCTACGGGTTTCGCCCAATCGCCATCTACAGTCTTAACTGTGAAAGCTCTGCCTATGATATTCGAGCCATGGGATGTCTTTTGTTTTATACCTTCCATACACGGTTCTCTATGCATGGCATCTGATATGTTCGGGGTTGATACTTTCTCGAAAGCTTTTTTGATCTCTTCGGTACCGAACTTTTTAGAGACTTCAGATTCTATCGATATGTTTTCTTTGATCGACTTTTTGATGTTCTGTGCGGCCTTGGTGACATCCTTTGCCTTTATTATAGCCCCTCCTACTATAACTATACTAGCGCCTCCCTCAACGATCTTTGGAGCTGTTTCAGAGTTTATCCCACCTGCAGCGGCTATGGGTACAGTGCTTGCCTTAGAAACCTTTTTGACCAGTTCTATAGGGTCTTCACCCTTCATCTGTGCGTCGATACCGACGTGCACACCGATATAGTCAGTACCCAATCTGCAAACTTCTTTCGTCCTTTCGACCTGGTCTTCAACTCTTATCATATCCACGATTATCTCAGCATCGTAGTTCCTGGCAACTTTCACTGCTTCTTTTATGGTTTCGTCGTCTGCAGCTCCCAATATACCTATTATATCCGCTCCGGCTTTAGCCGCCATCTCTACCTCTACACCACCTACATCCATCGTCTTCATGTCGGCTACGATCTTGTTGTTGGGGAACTCTTCTCTCAGTTTTCTAACAGCATCCATACCTTCTGATTTGATCAGAGGTGTTCCGGCTTCCAGCCAATCCGCTCCACCCTTCACAGCCGATTTTGCTATCCCTAATGCTCTTTTTAGATTCATCAGGTCTAGAGCGACTTGGAGTTTGACGCTAGATTCATAGGACGATTTTTTACACTTTTTTTGATTCATAGGTAATTCTTACTAATGAGGAAAGGTGATAAAAATGTGTCGATAAGATATTAATAATATTTAAACGCAAACCTTTATAAAATAAAATCCAAGATATAACACACCTTCTGCAGACAATACACCAACCAATAACACAACACCAACAGATAACACTAAAACTTATATATGTCTGATAACTACCAATTACAAATTCAGGGGTTACCAAAATGGACTTAAAAAAAGCAAACCTTGTTAGGCAAATGATAGTATTTTTAATGTTAGTTTTCCTTTTGACTAGTTCAATAGGAAGTACCGTAATCGGTTCGACTAGTGTAGAGTTTTCAAAGGAGAATGAGCAACTTGTAGGCATTAATAATAACCAAAATAACCTAAAGGCCCAAGGAGGTCCCGATGGTTGGGGATACAGCTGGGTCAACAGTACAGGTTCTCCATCGGTGCCGTACGGATGGCAGTCTGTGAACGGAAGTTGGACTGATCTTGGATTGGAATCAGATGATTGGTCTAAAGTTGATCTAGATTTCAACTTTACTTTTTATGGTATAGAATACGACAGCACTTACATCATGTCTAACGGATGGTTGAGTTTTACTGATGTAGCATGGTACCAGAGTGATGATTTTCCCGCCTTCGAGGGTTTGAACTGCATTATTTCACCCTATTCTGCTGACCTCAATCTTTCAACTGGATCTGTTTATTATTACGCTAACTCCAGTCAATTTATGGTCACTTGGGATAACGTTAACGATACTGGAACATCGAACTACCAGACCTTTCAGGTTATCCTAAACAAAACAGGCGAGATATGGTTTAATTATGACACGGTTTCTAGTCCTGCAGGGAACGTAGGGATAGAGAATCAAAATAGTACCATAGGTCTTGATTACGACTCAGTGGCATCCCTCAGTTCAGGATTATCCATTCGGTTCAATTACACGTTACCGATGAATAGGATCATGCTGAACCCAGATCCCGTTGTTGGGTACGGTGATAAAGGAGAAACGGTGTGGCGCGAGTTGACAGTCAACAATAGGGGTAGCAATAGTGGAACATATCTTTTCGACATAGAAGATCCTTTTTGGAACTCTAGTGTCTACGATAGTGTAGGAGGAGATGAATTGAGCTTTTTAAATGTTGATTTAGACTCTGCAAAAACAGTTTACATCAAATTAGATATTCCAAATTACAACGCGGACTTGAATTCAACAACGATCAAAGTTTCAAAATCTGGTGATTCAACCGTAAATAAGACATGTTCTCTAGTCGGGGCTGTTGCCGAACCTATCTTATTGGTGGATAGTGATGGGGGTGCAAGTACCGAAGATTATTATTATCAAGCTCTAGAAGGAAATAACTATGGTTATAATTACTGGGATTATTCTAAATATGGAACCCCATCTATTGACATTCTTGAATCATTCAGAGTGGTTATCTGGTTCACTGGAGGCAAGTGGAATTCTAATCCAGAACCACTAACAGGGAATGATAGAGCGGTTATAGGTGATTACATAGACTCTGGTGGAGAATTTTATATCTCAAGTGCTCAATCGGGATACGCTACACAGGATGATAGATGGTACTCATGGATAGAAAGGTATATGATGGCTGAGTGGGAAGGAAAATATCCAATGGATGCAGCATATATACAAGGTATTCCAGGCGATCCCTTGAGTGATGGTTTAAATTTTTCTTATCTAATGGGCGATGCAGACACAATAGGTTATTACTACGATTCTATGCCGCCGGTGGGCAATGGAGCAAAGATATTTGAGAACACTACCAACAACTGGAACTTAGGTGTCAGAGGAGAGATAGGAGAAGCTAGAATCGTTTTTACCCCTTTCGAGTTCGCATCGGTCAACGAGGGCAACGAAAACAACCGAACCATTCTCATGGATAGGATACTAACATGGCTTGTGGGTCCACCAAATGAACCCTCGCAGCCGTATCCATCGAATGGTCAGGAGCATGTTTCACAGGATGTGACTTTAAGTGTTAATATAACTGATCCACAAGAGGATGACGTGGATGTTACTTTCTTTAACGGAACTGGTTCAGTGTTAGGAACAGCTTATGGAGTTAGTAATGGTAGTAGGGCTCAGGTCCAGTGGTCTGGTTTAGAACCGAATACCACTTACTCGTGGTACGTTGAAGCGAGGGATGGTTGTTTGATTAATAAGTCTAGCACTTGGACTTTCAAAACGCAGCTACCACCTAATGCACCTTCATCACCCCAACCCGCAAACAATTCAAAACATATATCCGTAAATCCAACACTCAGTGTATATGTTGAAGATGCTGAAAATAGTAGTTTGACCGTCAACTTTTATGACGCATCTGATGATAGTATAATAGGAGTTTCGAGCAATATTGGAAACAATATCACAAATAATGGCACAGCTAGCATTACCTGGTCTGGTTTGTCAACACATACAATCTACGAATGGTATTGTATTGTAAGTGACGGTAACACAAGTACTAGGTCAGAAAATTGGTCATTTAGAACTCAACAACCTCCCAGATTGGCTTTTAATCCAAAACCTATTGACAATAGTACGGATATATCTCTCTCAGCCCCAGTCACTTTAAAAGTGAATGTTACTGATCCTGACGGAGATAATATGGACGTATCGTTCTACGATGCATCCGATGATAGTTTGATAGGCACGGATACTAATGTAGCAAACGATTCTACATCTTCAATCGATTGGACTAACCTTAACTCTGGTACGAAGTATGAATGGTATGTAGTTGCATACGATGGAGAATTAATCAGAACATCCGAAACTTGGTCATTCATAACAAACTATGAACCAAGAAGACCAGGATATCCATCACCATATCATAAAAAAATAGGTGTAAGTCTGAGTCCTACTTTATCTGTAAAAGTTGAAGATCCAGATGGGGATGCCATGGATGTGACATTCTATGATGCTTCGGATGATACAGTTTTAGGATCAAAATCAAGCATTGAAAGCGGTAGCACAGCATCTATAGAGTGGTCAGGTTTATCCATCGGAACGACCTACAGTTGGTATGTGGTAGCGGACGACGGAGAAGAAAATCGAACCTCTGTTTTATGGGAATTCACAACATTACAAACACCAAACGAACCAAATAATCCATCTCCTTTAGATGGAGCAACAGGGATATCAACATCAGTTGAGTTGAGGGTGTTCGTATCCGATATAGAAGGGGAAAATATGGATGTATCATTTTATGACGCTTCTGACGACACCTTAATTGACAACGTCAGCGATGTGCGTAACGGTAGTTTCGTTTCAGTTATGTGGACAGAGTTAAACCATGGAGAAACTTATGAATGGTATGTAACAGCAGAAGACAATGCAGGATTAACAGAATCACCTACATGGTCTTTTACTACTTCAGGTGGCACCTCAAATACAGTACCTGACAATCCAATGAATCCCTTCCCATCCGATGGAAGCACGGACATATCGACATCACCTACAATAAGTGTAGAAGTAAGCGATCCTGACGATGACAGTATGGATGTATCCTTCTATGATGCATCCGATGATACACTGATAGGAACGGATACAGGAGTAAGCAGCGGTTCAACGGCATCTACATCATGGACAGGTTTAAGCACGGAAACGACCTACAGTTGGTATGCTGTAGCGGATGATGCTTCAGAATCTGTCAATTCAACAACTTACTCTTTTTCAACAAGAGGGCCTAACACGGCTCCGGACGAGCCTACAACGCCATCCCCATCCGATGGAAGCACAGACGTATCGACATCACCTACAATAAGTGTAGAAGTAAGCGATCCTGACGATGACAGTATGGATGTATCCTTCTATGATGCATCCGATGATACACTGATAGGAACGGATACAGGAGTAAGCAGCGGTTCAATGGCATCTACTTCATGGTCGGGTTTAAGTGCAAATACGAGCTATGAATGGTATGCTGTAGCGGACGATGGGATCGATGAAAGTTCCAAATCTAGTACTTGGTCATTTAAAACAGAAGTTACGGACACCTCCGATCAAACACCGCCATCTATAGAAGAATCGAACCCTGCAGATGGTGCTAAAGATGTAGACATTAATGGAGATATAACGATAACTTTAGATGAACCCGTTGTTTCAGAAACTATTGATATCAGTGTTACTTACGATGGTGAAGAAATATCTGGCGACTACTCTATTTCTAATGATGGTACAGTTATCACATTTACACCTGACAACAAACTAGACAAAGGGAAAGAATATACCGTCAACATCATAGCGGAAGATTCTAGCGGTAATGAGATTGACCAAGGGTTCTCTTTCACTACATCTAAAGCGGATAATACAGGTGGAGAAAACGAAGGTGGTTTCCCGATTTGGGCTATAGGCATCGTTTTGATAATCGTCGTTCTAGTCATCGCATACTTTATTTACAATAGAAATGAAGAGGAAGAAGAAACAATAGAAGACGATTTATTCAGTAATACAGGAAGTCAGGAAACAGCGGCGGACTTTTTCGCAAAAGATGAAGACAAGGAAGAAGTTGAAGATATATCCGAAGAGGAATATGAGAGCGAAGAAGATTTGTTCGAAGATAGTGAAGAATCTATTGAACAGGAAGACGAAGATATCGTGTGATGTATATAATCGTAGCACAAGAGTAAAGAACTAAAACCATTTATCAACCTTCTTTTTTTTCCATTTTGTTTTCCTTATTGTTTCTAGGTATTAGTTCTGTTTTCT
>CAZFVW010000034.1:0-13452 GCA_964522285.1 uncultured Thermoplasmata archaeon
GACTCGTACGACGGAAATTACAGGTAATTTTCCGCTAGTCGTCAATGTGAAATTGACTCCTACGACGGAATCTGTTAGTGAATCCATTTGACCCACTAACATACCACGTAAAAGGAAGTTATATTAAAATCTTTTAGTCTGAAATCTCGTTTTTTAGCTTATCTATCGTTTCATCGAGGTCGATCAACAGTTCTAAAAGGTGATTTTTGAACTCCTGGTTCTTTTCTGTGAGGTGGGCTCCCTTATGAGTCGGCTCGATGATACTTTCTTTCTGGAGCATCCTCAAAGAATACCTGACCTTATGTTCTGGGATATCTAGCTTTTCGCTTAGCTTAGTTATGCCTATGGGTTCTTCCTTTTCGATAACGTTCAGTATGTTGACCGTTCTTTTCAAGAGATTGATCTCGCTTTCAACTTTATCTGTCAGCGGACTACCATCCATCTTAATACCTCTTTAACCCTGTCATATGATAACACGCCTAGGGGTATAAAAACATTCCTACGATTATTTATACGCTTCTTCCATCAAAAATATATATCCTTTATCAATATCAAGTAGTATGAATTTGACCAAGTCGTTCATGAAAGTGTTCACTATACTATTTTTTATAATGATCCTATCTCCCTTCACGACCGTGTTCGTCGGCGGTGATGATGTGGGAGAAACCGGTTCTATCGAGTGCAACACGAACCATCAATTGATACCCATATCAGGAGATGTAGGTGGTGGAAATGTTCACTGGAAACTCAAAGGAGACGCTGCTAGGGAGTTCAGAACCGCTCTTATAAACAGCGTCGGAAATGATACTTTATATCCAAACACCGCGAATGGTGATGATATTTTAGACCAAGACGAACTCCTGCTTTACTTGGACCAGGTAGGTATGCTGGAATCTTATCTCCAGAGAGGAGGGGAACTTACATCTTACCGCAACGGTGGTAAATCGTATAATTATCAACACGCTGGTGGGCAGTTCACACCTCAGAGAGACATAGATCCAAATGAGAGGATAGATTATTACGGAGTGAGCATAACGAGGTCTTCTCTAGATACTGATTCTCTTTCAGACGATACATCAGGGCTGCTCGGTTCAGGACCCGATGACTCCAGCGATATAGATATCCATTACACTATCGCATTCGAGTCCGGTCCAGGGTCAAAAGAATATGAATTGAACATGGCTGATCATAGGGTACCAACAACCTTATGGGATTGTTTTATAATACCTGTCCAGAGGACTATTTTAGAAAATGCAACCAGTTCTCAGATATCATCTACCATAAATTCAGATATACAACTCAGGCACTCAGATATACTCGTAAGTGAAGGAGAAGTACAAGGCATAGTTTTGAAGAACAATGTGCCCATGGACGAAAACAATTACTCCTTCGATGTTGACGAATCTACCCTTGACATAAACAGCGGTATCGATGAAGGAGACGACATCGAGTTGGTTTACGCCTATGGTCTAGAATGGCAGGGTGAAACTAAACAGACCCATTGGTCATATATTGTAGGACTCAACAGTTTCTACAGTCCGGATTATGAAGAGGGCTCCTTGTATGTTGTGAGAACACCAGCAGGGGAGATCCTCTATTATTCAACTGAATACCAGAATAAAGACGCGCCCCAGTCTACTATAATGTGGGATAATCTAAAGATATTTGAGAATCCACAGATACTATTTGTCTTCGTGGTAGTAGCTTCTTATTTCATCTCACTTTTCCCGAAGCAGCATTTTAAAGACTATCGAGATGAATATCCCATCCGCTACCAGTCCCGTGCGGAGAAGAATAAGTTAGTACACCTTCTAAAAGGTGTTTTCGTAGTAGCGCTGTTCCTCCTTTATTTCTTCCCAGCTTTCGGAGGATTCTTCATGAAAGGGATCTACCTCATGCTCCTGGGAGGCGGGATGGTGTTCGTCGAATACATCTTATCCAAGATGATTTATGATAAGAAGAAGTCTCAGATCCCTGACAGTATAAAGAATGCACCAGAAAAGAAAAGAAGAAAACCCCGAACAATGAACAGGACCAAGACGATAACCAGGGTGAAGACGAGAGGACCGTCAACAGCTGCAACAACTACAACCCGAAAGAAGAGAAATAATGACGTAAAAAGAGTCTACTGCGACACATGTGGAGAATTCTTCACGGTCCACAAGAAAAGGAATTTACTCACAGTTCAATGTCCTAAATGCGATTCTAGGATGAGGATGTTGAGAGAGGGTTACAATTACCTTCTGTTAGAGGATGAAGGCAACGAAACTTATTCTGTGTTCTCTAAATTTGTGGAAGAGGGAGCTAAAGGTATGGTGATCACAACGAATCTACCGGAGAAGGTAGAGGAGAAATACGGTATTCGGAATTCGAAGGTCATGTGGATAAGCGATCACTCTTCAAAGAAATACTCCGTATTGAATCCACAAAGATTAGATTTCGAGATAACCAGGGCTATAAAGAATTTCGCAGATGAGAATGAGAGAGCTGTTATACTACTAGATGGTCTAGAATATCTAGTGGTGGAGAACGGATTCGAGAAGGTATCTAAGTTCATAAAAAAAGCCACAGATATGGTCTCTGTGAACGCATCTACATTACTCGTCCACGTGAATCCACATTCCTTCGCTAGGAGTGAACTCAGCATACTGAAAAAAGAATTCGATAATTGTGAGGATCTCGCACTTCCTGATACCAAGGATAAGAAAAGTGTTTACTGATCATCAGTCGATAGATTCAAAGTCCCAACGTGAGTACAGTTCGTTTTCGATGTCTATATTATCTAGTATCTTACCAACTACGAAATCTACTAGATCGTCTATACTTTTAGGCTGGCTGTAGAATCCTGGACATGCCGGTAATATAACGGCTCCAGATTCAGATAGAGACCTCATCTTTTCTAGATATATCGTAGAAAGGGGTGTTTCCCTGGGCATAAGTATCAGTTTTCTTCTCTCTTTAAGGGCGACTGCAGCGGAACGTGTGATAAGGTTGTCAGAGATGCCTGTAGCGACTTTTGATAACGTTGACATAGAACACGGGACGATAAGCACGGCGTCGTACATGCTGCTTCCAGAAGCTGGAGGCGCATCAAGTTGTTCAGGTTCGTAGTAGTTCCTAGCTAGATCTTTTATGTGATCGCTAGAAACGTCTAATTCTACGTCTATCAACTCCCTAGCAGTATCTGATATGACTATATCCAATTTAACTTCTTCTTTCTTGGCAAGTTCTTCAGCTAGTCTTTTACCGTATATGATCCCGGAAGCACCCGTGATAGCCAATATTATCTTCATACCTAAAAGAACAACGCCGGATTATAAAAAAATTACGGGGATATTATTTTATTGAATATTTTACCATCTATTCACATGTCGATCTCAAGTCCGTCATATATCTTGGATGTTCGATCCACTATGACTACCATAGCTAAAGCGGCCATATCCGCTGCGAAGATCATCGTTAGTACACCTAGAAAATGATCGGTCTGAAGTATCTGAACGGGATAGATTATCAGGAACGCAGCGGTTATCAGGCACATTATAAGGATCGTATACATGGTGATAACATCTGGAGCACCGTTGACGCTCTCATCGAAATTGGGGAATTTTGCAGCCGCCCACACCCCGATAGCGCTGAAAGAAAAAATCATCCCGAACGAAGCTGCTACAGCGAATACAGCGAAATGGATAGGATAACCCAGTATGATCGGGAGTGGTAAAGCTATGACCAGAGGTATCAAAGGTGTGATAACCAGCATGCTTAACACCTTACCCCAAACGATATCCTTCGAAGGTATCGGTAAAACTTTCATGGCCCACAATCTCTTACCTTCTCTGCTGAAGAATGAAAGCGAAGGTATCACGTCCTGGATTATTATCGCTACGTAGATAGTAATCCCGATAAGGGCAGGATAGAAGTATTCACCCAAACCGAGACCTAGATCGGGATTTGGCCCTAGTTCGTAGTACATGAATATGAGCCCGCCGCCCAGCAGACCTACAACTCCGGCGCTGGCCGGGATCTCCCTCCTCCTCCACCTCTCGAAAATCTCCTTCTCTGCCACACGTCTCATGTATTTTGGGATGATATGGGGTAGAAAATCTCCTGCATCATGGAACCTGAAAGATGACTCTGTAGAAGTGGTCACACCGTTCTTCCAAGATTCTAAGAATAGTTTAGGAGTGATCAATAAAACAATTACGGAAAGCGACCCGATCAATATAAGATAATACAGCATCCATAGGTGTGAAATATCAGTATGCACCATCCTCCAGATTATGGTTATATTCTGCCCGTAGATAAAGAGACATAAAACCTTGTGATAGACCTTCTTGAGCTGGGAAAAGATGGCTAATATGAAACCTATCAGGGGAGCTATGATCATCAGGATATAAAGATGTGGGAAGAAAAAGAAGTCGATAGGTAGGTCAAAATTGAACGTGTATATCAGGAATGTGACTATCCCCATGGATATCGCTACCAGTAAAAGATTGTACCAGAAGACTTTCAGGAACCGAGAAAATTCTAGGTCCTTGATATCCGTAGGGGAGGTTATGATGTATTTGAGTGATTTGTTGCGCAGTGTATTTTCGACGGTTTCGGTAGAAGATTTAGCCATGATGAAGAAGAACAAAATGAACAGTATATCCCCCCTGGATAAGGTCAGAACTGGATCTTCTAGAGAAGCGATATATTCAGTAACAAAAAGAGATGTCGAAAAGCCGGCGAAGAGTAAAATTATGAACCATGCAGTCATTATCGGATGTTCTTTTATCCTCTTCCTCATGGAACGAGAGGATTTGGTCACTTCATAGGAAAAAAGATCAAGTGCTTCTACGCTCGTTATTCACCACCTCGACGAAGACTTTTTCCAAAGTATCTACACCGTTTTCTTCTTTCATCTCTTCGATCCCACCCCTAGCTACTATTTTTCCGCCGTTTATGATCGCAACTCGATCTGCGATCTCTTCAGCCACTGACGTGATATGGGTGCTCATCAGGACCGCCTTTCCCTGATCGGCCATATCTTTGATCTTCCTTTTCATTATGTTAGTGAATCTGGGATCGAGACCTGTCGTAGGCTCGTCTAAGATGAGATTGGGTGGATCGTGGAAGATGGCGTTCGCGAAGAGTATCTTCTGTTTCATACCCTTGGAATAAGAACCGAGTTCCGAATCTATTACATGGTCTAGCTCCATCTCCTCTGCATATTCATCTATCTTCTTCTTGATCACATCATCATCTAGATCTCTCAAAGAAGCCATCATCTCTAAGAACTCTCTTCCCGTCAACCTTTCATAGAGGTGAGGTTGTTCAGGCATGTAGCCGTATATCCTCTTGACCTGGGTATCTTCTTCAGCGGACTTTCCATCTATGAGTGCTTGTCCCGAGGTCTGTTTGAGGAGTCCACTGATCACCTTTATGATGGTAGTCTTTCCGGCTCCGTTAGAACCCAGCAGACAGAAAACAGTTCCATTTTTAACACTAAAATCCACGCCTTTAAGTGCTTCGAACGTACCATATGCTTTCTTGAGGTTTCTTACTTCTATCATCTATCACATCATTTCCTTGAATGTCTTATAAATCCGCTGCATGGTATTATCTCGACGCCTTTCTTTTCAAGCTCATCTAAAAATAGATTTAGTCCGACAGAGTCGCTGGACATGTGCCCGGCTATGATATAATTGATACGACTTTCTTCGACCTTTTTCCTGTGTTCATCGCTGAGATGCATGCCGATTATAGTCCCGACGCCAGATTGTGCAAGCTTTTCGTAGGACTCTTTTGAACCTTCCGTTCCTCCAGTCATCTCCGGTACGACCTTCCCTGCTTTATTTTCGCCTTTACCTACGAGTATCCCGGGTCCAGAACCGTACTTCCTTGCTTCGTGGTACTCGGGCACTTCCTTCAATAGATCAACGACATCTTCTACCGTTTCCACATCCGAATCTTCTACTAGATCCTTTAGATGTTCATTGACTAGATTATCCGCGGGGGTGTGGATGCACATGAAAGGCATGTCTAACAACTTCGCAGCATCGATACTTTGATTGTAATTAGAACCTCTGACTTTCCTTTTAACATCGGTTATACGTTCATCTATCAGCGATTCTGCCACAGTGATAGGAACTCCCCACTCGTTGAGAACGTCTTTCTGAAGCTGCATGACTCCTGCGAGTCCAGTGAGTCCTCCTCCTCGGGGGTGGTGCCCTATTATAAGGTCAATGTCCTCTCCTTTCTCAGACAGTCTATCAGCCAGTAGAACTTCGCCGGTTGTGATATCTATACCTGCAAGAACACGTTCGATCTCTTTATCCGGATCACCATGAAGCAATCTTGAATCTTCGAAAGGATTCTCCAGACTCTGCTCGTCGAAAACCTCTTTATCCTTCCCTTCCAGTTCCTCGTACTTTTCTTTGTTCTTTTCCAGGACCTTTTCTACACCCTCTTTGCCACGTGGATCGTTCTCCATACCCATCTTCACTGCCAGGTCGTAGATCTCTTTGAGTTTCATAGTTACCATTAATTTTCATGAAGGACCCTATTATAATCTTTTCCTCCTTTTTATCAATCTAGGCATGTCGATCTAAAATATATTTCTTCATCACCCAAGCGAAACCACCTTCAGTGCATGACGGAGCCACGTCGTCCGCTACATCTTTGATATATGAGGGGGAATTTTCCATAGCGATACCAACACCAGAAGCCTTCAGCATCTCCTCGTCGACTTCATCGTCCCCGATAGCCATAGTGTTTTCAAGAGAGATACCTAGCTTTTCACAAGCAACCTCTAGTGCGGTCAACTTGGAAGTATCTTTCGGGTAGATTGTTAGGGCGACCCATTCTCCCATGCGATGATGCCTGTGAAGTATCGCTATATCCGAAAATTTTCTTTTCACGAAATCTTCCATATCTTCAAGACCATTCTGGCCGTTCTCTTCACTGTGCATCATGAAGCTGACGGGTTCTCCGTGCTCTAACGCGTCCTCGTTGTTATCGACTAAAAAAGCTATGGGGTCTTCTTCGTTATGCCCTGATCTCTGATGTGATCTCCTCTTCCAAAATTTTTTCTCGTTGAAAACAGTGGTCAACTCATAACCCCTCTCGTCAGCGAACTGAGCGATATTTTTTGCCATATCTCCATCCAACCTTTTTTCGAACCAGTTTTCGTGTTCTTCGTGATCGTCCCACCCGGGCCCTACAACTCTAGCTCCGTTCAAACAGACGATAGGTCGGTCGAATATAGGTAGACCTGAACATATCTGTGAAGCTGAAAATCTCATCCTGGTCGTTGCCGCCATAACAGGTACACCCTCTCCGACAACATCGATCAACGCCTTTCTATCAACGGGGGAGATCTGTCTATCGTGTACAAGAGTACCGTCCAGATCTGTAGCTATCAATTCAATATCTTTCAATTTCCTCTACCCACGTTCATCATCCTTTCCAATGGGACCTGTGCTCGATCCATAAGATCTTCATCCAGATCCACCACCGGTTTCAGGGTTTTTAAGGACTTCAGGACTTTCTCGGGGGTGATCTTCTTCATGTTCTGGCAGGTCGGATCTCCAGGGAATAAGAACTCTTTATCGGGTGCTTCTTTTTTGAGTCTATGGCCCATCTCTTTCTCGGTTCCGATAATCATGACTTTAGCGCTGGATTCCTTCGCCCTCCTTAAGATCCCGGCCGTGGATCCTACGTGATCTGCCATCTCTACTACTTCTGGTCTGCATTCCGGATGAACGATGATCTCAGCTTCCGGATGATCTTCTAAAAGGACTTCCACATCATCAACTGTGATATTATCATGTGTTCCGCAGAAACCTTCCCATATATCGACTTCTTTGTCCTTTACGAATTTTTTGACGTAACTCCCGAGGTTCTTATCCGGTAGGAAAAGTACTCTGTCCTCCTCTACACTTTCCACGACTTTCACAGCGTTGGAAGAAGTGCAGCAGATATCGGATTCTGCCTTGGTCTCGATATTGGTATTTACGTATGAAACGATAGCGGTGTCAGGATGTTCTCTTTTATATTCTCTTAATTCATCCATATCCACCATAGCCGCCATCGGACATCTAGCCTTCGGCTCTGGGTGGATGACCGTTTTATCTCTGTTCAAAACAGCTGCAGATTCTGCCATAAAATCTACACCGCAGAAAACCACATTAGCTACATCCATCTCGGTCACTTGTTTAGCTAAACCGAACGAATCGCCCACATAATCCGCTGTATCCTGTATCAATCCAACCTGATAGTTGTGAGCTACTAGAACGAGATCTTTCTCCTCTTTCTGCTGAATGATATCGTCTTCGAGGGACATGTTGCTCCATCAAATGATATAATATTTACCTTTTATGCCTAGATTAGAGTGTTTTTCTCTTGGATAAGGTTCCATCATTTTGTACGATCACAGCTTTTATTCAACGTGGATTCTCAAAGTAGGCGGTTACGTCCTCCAATAGATCCATTATAGGCAGGTTCTGAGGGCAGGCTTCCTCGCACTGGCCGCACCTGACACACGCAATGGCCTTCTTCTCGTCGGCCATCTTTTCCATGTATTTTTCTCTGTTCTCATCGTATTCATCATAGATCTCCGCCTGGTTGTAAAGTCTGAAATTTTGGGTGATAGAAACTCCATTGGGACACGGCATACAGTAGTTACAGCCGGTACAGTCCACTGGAGAAAGTTCTTTGTACTTCTTAGCGACCTCGTTGACGATATGCCTTTCTTCCGCTGATAATGTGTTAACACCCGACCCGCTGGCGATCTCTACGTTCTCTTTCACCTGCTCCATGGTACTCATACCGCTCAGTACAAGGGACACTTCGGGCTGGTCCCACAGCCATCTAAGAGCCCATTTCACCGGAGACCAGTCCTTATCGGAACGGTTCCAGATATCTTTGATGGGTTCAGGAGGTTCATTGGCCAACTTACCGCCTCTGAGGGGCTCCATGATTATAACACCAAGGCCTTTTGAAGCAGCGTATCTTAGACCCTCCATTCCTGCTTGGAACTGCTGATCAAAGTAATTGTATTGTATCTGGCAGAAATCCCAGTCGTAGGTATCCACGATCTCCTTGAATATATCTAGGTCGTCGTGGAACGAGAATCCAAGGTAGCTTATCTTGCCCTCTTCCCTCTTCTCTTTCATCCACTCGAAGATGTCGATATCCAGCTCCTGGTAGTTCTTCCAGTGCTTCCTGCTCAGGGCGTGAAGTAAATAGAAGTCGATATGGTCGGTATCTAGACGCTCCAGCTGTTTATCTAAATACTCATCCGGATCGCTGGAGTCCTCGATCTCCCAGGAAGGTAGTTTGGTAGCTATCTTGACCTTTCTCCTGTACCCGTCCTTCAACACTTTTCCAACGAACTCTTCACTTTTACCATCGTGGTACGGCCAAGCTGTATCAACATAATTCACCCCGTTGTCGATGGCGTACCGGATCATCTCGATAGCTTCGTCCTCGTGTATATTACCCCTTTTGTCCTCTTCGCAGGGCAGCCTCATGGCCCCGAATCCCAAAGCTGAAGGCTCAAAATCCAACTCCCCGAATCGCCTATATTTCATCATCTTCACCTCATCATGTTTATCGTTAAAATGTGGATGTGTGAAATATAAAATTTTGGTTGATTTATGAAACTTTCAAATCAAATATATTTGTCAACAAAGGGCAAAATATTTCATAACCATAGTTTTTACCCTGATGATGATAAAGATCCTGGACAAGAAGCTGGACAAAGATACGCTGAAGCATTACTTTATCCAGAGCTCCTTAGCAGCCATCATCCTTTACATCTCACTGAACCTTCCATTCATCACAAACGCAGTCTTGATGGCGGCTATCGGATCGACGGCTTTCGTCGTGTTCGCCATGCCATCCAGTAAAACTGCACGTCCCAGGAACGTTCTCGGCAGCCATCTTTCCGCAGGTCTTATAGGACTTCTTTTCTCTCATTTCACCGTGATGTTCCTGCCCGAATTGATGGCTGTGAGTATTGCTCTGGGTGTATCTATCTTCGTGATGGTGACATTAGATTTAGAACATCCCCCTGCCGGCGGTACGGTGATATTCTTAGTTTTAACGCCTGTTGTAGAAGCATTCGTAACACTTCTACTTTTAGCTAGCATCATGGCACTCATGTCATATATTCTAAAACCTTATCTCAAAGATTTGGTGTGATTTCGTAAGACGTGGTGAAGGCGAAATTATATAAGGAGTAATCTAAATGGGTTGTCGATAATTTGAGTGGCAAGAAGAACAACGACGAGGAAGTCATCAGGGTTCCGTACCCGAGAAGACACGAAGGACAGATGTTCGCCATAGCAAATAAGATGCTCGGCGGCGGTAGAGTCAGGATAATGTGCGAAGACGGTGAGACCCGCATGGGTCGTATCCCAGGTAAGCTGAAGAAAAGGATGTGGATCCGTGAAGGCGATCTACTCATAGCTAATCCATGGTCTTTCCAGGACGAGAAAGCGGATATAGAATACAGGTACACAAGAACACAGGTCAGATACCTAAAGAGAAGGAACGACATCCCCAACGAGATCGATATATTTTAGGTAGCAATCTTACACTTATTCATCATGTATGTTCTATCGAGTTTTTTTGATATATTCTATTCAAAACAATCTTGAAAAATCGTCGTAGACGTCTTTTCGATGACCGATGAACAGGATGATCACTTCTCCGTCAGATTCATGGATTTCATAGATGGCACGAAGATCACCGATCCTTAAACGCCAGAGATCCGAGTACTTCAATTTCTTACCTTTCTTTGGAGTTGAAGATAACGTTTTCAGTTTCTTTCTGATCCTCTTTTCTTTATGGCCATCTACATCCTCGAGGAACTTGTTAGCCTTCGGGTGAAGAAGTACCTGATAACCCATCTGATCTACTCCAGAGGTATAAGTTCTTCAGGGTTCTCTTTTGCTTCTTCACTCCTCTTGTTTAACATCTTGTAGAACTCTCTGGTTTTTTCCCTCTCTTCGTATTGTTGTAATACACTTCGGATAGCGTCGCTTCTACTTTTGAACCTCCCCTCGCTTATCCATCTGTCTAAAGTCTCTATCATATTGTCGGTTACTCTTACCTGCACTTGAGCCATCGTATCTTGTAAACATAAGTGTTTACACATTATTTATACCTTTTCTAGACATTATGTATTAAAAAGATCATCAAAAAATCGAAAGAATGTTATATCAGTGTTTTTTTATCTATTTACATGAGACGTAGTTTGATGGATATTCTGAGATGCCCATCGTGCAAGGGTGAACTCGAGCTGGATGTTGAAGAGGAGAACGACGAGATCGAAAAAGGAACTTTGAACTGCGGTAAATGTGACGTGACCTACCAGATCGAAGACGGCATACCGGATATGCTTCCGAAGGATTGAATTCATATATCCCTACATATAGCTGCTCTGGATCTCGACCACTTCTTCACTGTTCTCCGCATCGCGGTAATCTTCTAAAGGATTTTTATTAAGATCGAAAAGATGCTCTCCCCACTTGAAACCGGATAGTATCTCTCTACCCTGTTCTTCTTCATCCAATATGAATAGTGCGGCGGCGAGTGCTTCTACAGTCGTCAGTTGAAAAGGTTTACCGTAGTTCACCGGATTCACAGCCACCAGGTAGGGAAGCGCTCTCCCGTTGAAGTATTCTGGTATCTTTCTCTCTGCGTCTCTCCACGTGCAGTCAATTGCTCTCAGACCACCTTTCTCGGCAGCTTCCTTATTATCCTTAGGAGATAGGGCTTTCTCGGAGAGAGGGTTAAGATATATTCCCGCTTTACCAAGGGCTTTCTTCTCCTTAAGAGGTGTAGCTTTTTCACTTTCTATCAACTTGTGAGCCGTGCATTTCTTAGGATCGCATTCCCCGAAATCGTAGATGTACAGGTCCATGTTTTTTCTAAACAATCCACTACTAATAATAATTAGGATTAAAAACCGATCATGGAAAGATATAATAACGGCATCGATAATACTTTTCATGCCTGATGATGAAGAATCCAAAACTGAATCAAGATGATGAGTGATGGGCAGTCTGAAGGCAAAACAAAATAATAACAGGTCGAGAAGATGGTAACTGGATTTGATTTACTTCCTAACAACAAACCCCTCCAGAAACACTGGGTTAAAAGAACAGCCGCATATATCATAGACCTTATAATAACATCTCTGATAGTGTGGATATTCTTCGTTTCTCTTTTCTTCGGTTTGGGGCCGTACACCTTCTGGTATTTTCCAGTCGTGGCCGGTGCTATCCAGGTATTTTACTCCGCGGTCCTAGAATACCTGAAGCGTCAGACCATAGGTAAGATGATAATGGATGTGAAAGTAGAATCGCTTAAAAGTGGCATGGATTTTTCCGAAGCTATCATACGTAATATAAGCAAGATCCAAGGGCTTCTAGTTTTCTTGGATACGATAGTTGGCCTGGCGACTCGCGGCGATCCACGTCAAAGATATTTAGACAGGGTGGCTAACACTACTGTCACGAGCACTCACCATGAGAGTCATGAACTACATCTCGAAGAGATGATAAGTCAACACATGCCGCATATCATGTCGCACCCTAACCAGGAGCAGCAGACGCCTCCACCACCCCAATCCAACCAACAACCCGAGGAAAAGATTTGTCCTAACTGCTCTTCTACGATGACGGACCAAGGTAACGGTAGGTTCGTCTGTACCAACTGCGGAAATGTTGTAGAAGAGGATCAGGGCGGTTGGCAATCAAAGTAAAAATCGAGTTCAGATCACATGTTCATAGCGGTAGATGATACTGATTCTAGGCAGGGTATGTGCACCACTTTTTTAGCTACTGAGTTGATAAAGGAGTTCGACGATCATTCTTTGACAGATTATCCACGACTGGTACGACTCAACCCGAACGTACCTTGGAAGACCAGGGGGAACGGTGCAATTGTGTTATCCCTAAGTACAATAGAAGTCGATGAGGACACAAAACAGATCGGAGATATAGATGGACCAGTTAGAATAGCGAACACGGATAACGAAAATGATACTGACGATAAGAGAGATGTCTTCGAACGCACTAAAAAGGTAGTAGAAAAGTGGTCTGAAACAGATGTCAAGGGCACCAATCCCGGGATAGTTGTTGCATCATCTAGACCTCCGCGTGAATATTACGAAAATGCAGTGAAAGGAGTTGTTGAACTCAAGGATATCTTGAAATACCTAAAAAGATCAACACATCTATTCAAGGGTTACAAGAACGGAAGGGGGCTGATCGGTGCGACTTCAGCTCTGGCATGGACCCCGAAAGATCATACTTACGAATTGATCGCATACCGAAATAAGAATAAATGGGGGACTGAGAGGGATATAGAAAAAGAGTCAGTAAAAAGACTGGATTCAGAACTTGAACATTCATTCGATACCTACGACCACAGACTAGATAAACAAGTGATCTCGCCGAA
>CAZFVW010000035.1:0-13389 GCA_964522285.1 uncultured Thermoplasmata archaeon
GATCAGCGTTGGAAACTTCTTTCATCTGCTCCGTCGTAGGTTCGTATGAATGTGGACTTTCGCCCGGAGGTACCATGATAGTGACTTTCACTCTATCTCCCCCGATCTCCTTGACGAATTCCCTCTGGGGTGTGATGGTCACTACGATCCTCAGGTCGTATTCATCATCATCACCGTTGTTCACACATCCTGAAGAGAAAACGGTGGCGATCAATAGCGTGCCCAAAACTGCGAACAAAATCAACTTTTTAGATCTTTTATCATATATCATCTTATCTTTCCTCCTTCTCGAACTGCTTTTTCATCCAGTGACATTCTTTAAGGTCTTCGTGGTCGTAGGGTGGGTTCACCTGGCATCCGCACTCACATGCGATATCCACGTCTATCTTGTCGGTGACCTGATCTACGAACCTGTTGCTGACTTTAGATCCCATGGCGGCGGATTCTTCACAGGCCTCCTCGGACGTGAACCCCAACTTTTCATGGAAATATTTTTCGAGGACGTGATGGTTTTTGACATCTTTTTCAACTATCTTCACTCCTGTTTCGTTCAACTTAAAACCTCTCTTTTCCATGTACTCGCCAAGACCCAGGAATTCAAGCCGTCTCATCTTCTTAAGAGCACCGACCCTGCTCACGCCCATCTTCATCCCAAGATCCGTGGGTCCCACTGGCTCTTCCTGAGAATCCAGCAGATAAAGAGCTCTAAGATATTTTTTATCTCTGTCTGTCAGCACGTTCGTCACCTGTGTTTATGCATGGTTAACACATATATATAGTTTATTCTATGCCGCCGAGCTTTTTTTATCATGTTTCTAAGACTCATTCTTCCCAAATCATATTCCAAAATTTTCCTGAATTATGATCCGAGTGGATCCAGTAACCCATATCAGGATCAAAAGTAGATTTACCTTCTTCCCGATACTCAATATCGTATTCCATCGAAGCGTTGTACACGCCGACCTTATCTACGAATGACGGTAAACTCTCATTGGATACGATCGAACTAGAACTAATACCAACACTGTTCCAGCCCGGAAATATCTTCATCTTGGTTCTGGCACAGCTGAATCCGCTGATGTTGAGATATGTGGAATTTTCCAGATGTATCCAGAAGCCCATAGATCTGTTCAGCGCTGGCATATCGTTGTAATGATCCGCTCTATCGTCAGAATACGAGAACCATGTATCGTCTTCGGCAGAGTAGTACATCAGCCGATCGTAGTCTTCCTCTATGCTATCCAGCAATCGATGGTGATCTTCGTATGGTGTGACAATCCCGGTGGAGATGAAATGCCATCCGCTCTCGGATATATTGAGATATATCGACCTGTTCACCGCTTCAGTCCTGTTCATAAGCGGGTTGGGGTCGAGTGAATAGTACCCGCAACCGTGGTCTTCTACCGGGTGAGAAAGATCTGTATCCCCTACGCCGTCGCCTACATACCTCCCACCGCTGCCGTTATCTAACCCTTCATAATCGTCCCAGTAATTCCCGTCACCCATCCCGTCATTCCATATATTAGCTTGTGAAGACCCGTCTGGAGAGTTCAGCGTCCTGGTGTTGTTCTCGAAGTTGTTATGGTGTATTTCGTTATTTTCTGAGCGGAACATCTTCATGCCTTCAAAATTACTCGATAACGTATTTCCAGATATATCGTTACCACTCGAATCCACCACCAACAAACCTGCTTCCACGTCACTCAGATCAGAACCGAATATCACCGAATCCGAGATATTGACCGCGATGACTTGTCCTTCGATCCCTTGTAGACCTACTCCCCGCCGGTCCTCCAAATAGGTAAGATCACCACCACCGACTGTATCGTTATCGAAAGAGTGGCTGTTCCAATCAGATAATTCACCACCATCGATATTCAATCCGTTTTCAAAATGGTTATTTGAAGAAGACATATTCTTTGAATGGTAAAGGTATGCACCCCTTTCAGTGCTGTTGAAAGAGCATCTCTTTACAGACATATCCGTACTCCTGCTTATGTATAATGGGTGATAATCCGAATCCTCGGTTCTGCATTTTCTCACAGTAGATGAAGAACAGTTCACAAAACGAAAACCTCTCTCGGACTGCCCCTCAGCGGTGATATTTTCGAGAGATATCTCGTCAGAATCCATCGAGTAGATACCTTCCGTCCCGTTTTTGATACTCGACTCATTTATAGAGGCATGACCTACCTCATCTAAAAATATCCCTCTCTGGTTATCGACAAAAGAACATCTTGAAGTGTTGATCCAGTCACCACAACTCCATATCCCTATCTGAAAATCTTTTATGGTCAGGTTATCTATGTTCACAGAATCTGAACACACTCTAAGGCCATAATCATCACCTGCATATCGTATAACTGTATTCTCTCTGCTGTCACCGACGATGTCTATAGATTTGTTCACCATCACCCCACCCTCGTAAACACCTCCGTAGATCATCACCGTATCACCCGCAGATGCATGATCGACAGCTTCCTGGATACCCTGGTAGTCCTCGCCGGGGTCGTCGTCCACCGTTATAGTGGCCCCAACAGCCCCGTCGAACAGAGATATCGATGGCAGGACAGAGATCAGGATCATGCAAACAAAGGTCATGAACACAGCACTTTTTCGGTACCTGGCCTTCACGTTATCGGAGGGGTGAAATTAGCCTCGTTTATAAAAGTTGGGTGTTCTCAGCCGAAGAGATAGATATAGGCGAAACCGATGGCTATCCACGAGAGTCCTATAGATGCCAGCAAGATGCCCGTATTGTAATCTTCTTCATCTATTTCATCAGGAGTTACGATCCTAGCGCTCCTGGGAAGATACTTGGTCAACTGTCCACCTCCAGAGACATCACAAGGGCAGACAACAGAGTCCTCTTCCGATGTCACCACCCTCTTCCAGTAGACCTTGCTGATATAGACCATAGGTATCCCAGCGATGATAAGAAAATATGGTGAGATGACTAAAAGGACCAACCCCGATAGAAATATGACCGCCAATTTGAGTTGTCGGCTCATCATATATTATACGGATGGTGAGTGATATAATATTTGTGTTCAACACTAAGAAAGTTTATTAATACCCGACTTTTTTCAAGACCTGGAAACTGATCACCATGGAGATGTCCAAGAAACAGGAATACGAATTCAAAAAAGCGCTCAAAGAGATCAAAGAGCTCAAGGGTAGAGGGACTGAACTCATCTCTCTATACATCCCACCAGACAAACAGATATCCGACGTGGCTTCTTACCTCAGGGAGGAGATGTCCGAGAGTTCTAACATCAAATCCAAGAACACGAAGAAACACGTCCAGAGCGCTCTCAAGTCGATCTTAGCCAAGCTGAAGTACTTCAAGGAACCGCCGAAGAACGGGGTGATATTCTTCGTTGGACACATATCTGCCAAGGGAGATCAGACCGAGATGATATCCGAATCACTGGAACCTCCACGACCCGTAGAGACGTTCGTCTACAGATGTGATTCCGAGTTCTACGTGGAACCTCTAAGGGACATGTTGGGAGAGAAGAAGAAATACGGACTGATCGTGGTAGACAGAAGCGAATCTACTATCGGTATGCTCAATGGTAACAGGATCGAATCTCTCAAGAACATACAGTCCATGATCCCGAGCAAGCACTCTAAAGGTGGCCAGTCAGCCCAGAGGTTCGAAAGGTTGATCGAAGAAGCTGCTAAACAGTATTTCAAAAAAGTCGGAGGCAAAGTCAACAATATACTCCTGAATGAAGATCTTGAAGGCATATTGGTAGGGGGGCCCGGAAGGACCAAAGACGAGTTCGCCGAAGGCAATTTCCTACACCACGAACTGAAGAGCAATATAATATCGACCTTCAACACGGGATACACCGACGAATACGGCCTGAGGGAATTGGTAGACCAGGCTAGAGACACTCTCTCAGATCTAGAAGTGATGAAAGAGAAGGAGCTTGTAAAAGATCTTATGGAAGAGATAAAGAAACCCGATGGAGGCCTGGCTACATACGGGGAAGCACACGTGAAAAAGGCACTCATGATGGGAGCTGTAGATAAGGTCCTGATATCAGAGGGCATCGACAAGACCAAGGTCGATTACGAATGTGGTGACTGCGGCAAAGAGATGGAGAAAGTGATCAAAGGGAAAGTCGAGGAGATAGAGTGTCCGGAATGCGGCTCCGAGATGGATATCAAAGAGAAGACGGATTTCATAGATGAGATATACAACGAAGCCGAGCAGGTAGGGTCAGAGGTCAAATTGATATCTGACGATTTCGAAGAAGGAGAACTTCTCCTAGACGCCTTCGGGGGCATAGCAGCACTATTACGGTTCAGGGTGAATTAGAGGTGAACAGATGGAATATCCTTTACTCGTATTTGAAGAAGAAATAAAAAAATCCGTAAAGAAGCTTTTAGGAGTGGAAGAAGTCCCATTAGAGATACCGTCTGAAGAGAGGGGTGATTACGCTTTACCGTGTTTCATATATGCAAAAGAACTGAAGAGTTCACCGCAAGATATCGCTAAGGATATAGCTGAAGATATAAACTTGGATCACGGATCGACACAGCAGATGGGGCCTTACGTCAATTTCAAGATAGATGATGATCTTTTAGTGACTAAAACGTTGAAAATGATTGAAGAGATGGGCGACGATTTCGGTAGGATGGAGAGGAAGGGAGAGAAAGTCACGGTAGAACATACCAGCGCTAACCCGAACGGCCCACTGCACGTTGGCAACGCCAGAAATCCGATAATCGGAGACACACTAGCACGTATCTACGAAAAGCTCGGTTACGATGTGGAAACTCAGTACTATGTGGACGACATGGGAAGACAGGTGGCGACTTTGGCATCGGGTATATCCCATTACGACGAAGAGAAAGGTAAGATAATTTACGAGCACGATGAATTCGATTATGAGCCGGGATCAGAAAAGATAGATCATAGGTTGGGGGGAATATATCGGGTTGTCAGCAGCAACCTCGAGGATTCGACATATATCCAGAACGATATCCAGAACAGGATACTTGAAGTCGAAAAGAACCCGGATGTTTTTCAGGAGTATTCCGATCAGATAATGCAGGGCATCGTGAAAACACTGGCTGATCTCAATGTAGAAGATGCCAAAAACGGTACACTGGTCCAGAAGAAAGAGTCCGAATTCGTCAAGACAGGGGAAGTAGACGAGATATTGAGCGAACTCGAATCTCGACCCGAGTGTGGGATGGAAGACGGGGCTTTCTTTTTAAAGGTCGGTGAAAAGAACGTTTTCTTGAGAAGGAGCGACGGGAGCAGCCTTTACCCTGCTAGAGATATCGCTTACCACAGATGGAAAGCAGAGAACACGGATATATTGATAGATGTACTCGGAGAAGACCACAAGTTACACGCCGAGTCCATAGAGAAGGCCATGAGCCTGCTAGATATCGAACCGTTACCTTATTTCATATTCTATTCATTCGTCACATTCGAAGGCAAAAAGATGTCCACACGTGCGGGGACTTCCGTTACCTTGGACGATTTCATGCACAAGGCCAAGGAGAAAGCAAAAAAAGAGATATTGAAGAGGAGGGATGATCTGCCACAAGATATCGTACATGATATCGCCGAGAAGGTGGGTATAGGATCGGTGAGGTTCAATATAATCAAGGTACAGCCGGAGAAGCACATAGACTTCAAATGGACCGAAGCTCTGAACTTCCAGGGCGACAGCGCACCATTCGTACAGTATGCATACGCAAGGGCACACGGGATACTCGATAAATACGGGGATAGGGATGAAACTGCAGATATATCGGACCTAGATGAAGATGGAGAGGTACAGATGGTCAAACAGATGGCTAAGTACCCGATGATCCTACAGTTAGCGGCTGATAACAACGCACCCCACCGTTTGGCCAAGTACGCTCTGGAACTAGCGGCGGAGTTCAATCAATTCTACAGGGACCATCCTGTTCTAAAATCCGAAGATAAAAGAGCAGAGAGAGTTGCACTGGTACGGGCTTTCGCAGGTGTGATGAAAAGCGTATTGAACACACTCGGTTTAAAAGCTCCTGAAAAGATGTAGAACTAGTTGAAAAATAAAAATTGAAAAAAAGAAAAAAGGTTTTTTTGGTGTTTTACTCACCGAATATCTTTTCTTTGTAGTAGTAAAGAGCTACCGAGACACCGATTATTATCACTGGTATCAGTATCAACGCTATGTTCTGTCTCCATGCCGGTGGTTGTACGTCTATGCTAAGATCATCTTCGTTATCGTAGTGCCATCCTGATGGTTCGTCAGAATCGGTCACGTTGATAGTCAGTGTTTCTTTACCCTTGTCGCCCGGTTTGTAATCGAACTTGATAGTCCTCGAACCACCCTTCTCGATGGTTCCGTTCGCTTCTGTACCGTCGTCATCGTAGAATTCAGGAGTGACTGACTTTGTCTTGTTATCCACCTTGAAGGTCACCTGTACATTTTCTGCTTTTGCCGTTCCGTAGTTGTTCACTTTGATTTCTACTGTGATCTTGTTACCTGCAGTCGGTTTGGATTTTGATACCGAGAAGTTAGCTATCTCGAGGTTCGGTGTTGGGCCGGGTGTCACTTCTATCGGTGTGCTGATGTTGTGATAGTTGCCTGCTACATCGCTCACATTTAAGAATAATGTGTAAGATGTCACTTTATCGAAAATAAATTCGGTTTCCGTTTCGGTTATCTTCTCGTTCTTCTCTTTCAACCACCATGTAACGGAATCAACATCTGTTTCTTCCGCTTCGTATCCTGCTGGATCGTAGGAATCGCCAGCGTTCAAAGTTAGGTTCTGATAACGCTCAACATTTATCTTGGTTATGTTAGCGCTCTCCTTGGTAACTCCACCGTACATGGCTTTGAATCTAGCCACTGGTTTCGTCGCATCCTCGACTGTGATAGTTATCGATTCTCCGTCGTTGTAGTTGCCCAATGAATCCGTGATGTTCAGTTGGACATCGTATGTCCCTTTCAGGTTGAATCTGTGAGTAACGTTCTCTCCTGTCATGATCTCTGATCCATCGCTGAAGTTCCACTCGTATCCGTCTTCAGGTATAGGTGTATCATCTTCGAATGAAGAAGCGCTGAATGTGATTATGTCACCTTCATCGACTGTGGTATTATCCGCGTCGATACTTCCGGTCGGGCCGCTTCCGTCAACGATCATAGTGACTTCTTCAGTGATCTGTTCACCGCTGGTCTCAGTTACAACGATGGTTAATGTTTCTTCTCCTTCCTCTTCGAAAGTGTGTGTTATGGTCTTCGTGTATTTCTCTAGATCGTCTCCGTTCAACTGCCATGAATAGTTAACTCCTTCTTCTTGACCGATGGGGTCATCATAATCAGAGATAGCTTTGAATTCACTTCCCTGTTTTACGACATATGTCTTATTGTCTTCCTGGTATACATCTACTCCTTGTTCGATGGTGAGTGAAACCTCTCCAACTTCGAATTTTCTGATATCTAAGGAGACTGAAGTGGTCCCTTCATCCATTTTTGGATCTATGTGTATTGTAGAGTAACCTTCAACATCGATATTTGAAGGTGTATTCGTCCTCTCGTATCCGTTCCTCAGTATTATCTCATAACTGTAATCTCTCAAGTTTTCGACAGTGTGGTCGTTCATCAATTCAAGATCCATATCGTACATGTCTTTATCCAATTCGACGTGGTTCGATTGATACTCGACTTCAGAAGTGATGGTGAAACTCTCAGATGGTATATTCGTCGCATCTCCCGCCGATATACTACCGAAATTCGGTGTCGAGACGATGTTAGCAAGATGGAATTCGTAACCGTCAAGTTTGATCATATTTTTGGTGGTCATCATCTTCGCTTCTCTGTATTCCATCCAAGTTGTGAAATTTGCTTTTTCGTTCGATTCCAACACAAGATCTCCATCGCCGATGGCCATATCGATCTGCATCCTGTAATTTCCAAGATACGAATAATCTAGCCCTTCGAAGACCGTGTTCGGATGTATCTCTCGCACTGTTGTTAGGGTCAGGTTCGACCAATCTTCATCTGCAAATTCGATCGTGAAATTGATATTCTCTTCACCGTAACTTTCAACGTGCTCAACTCCATAATAATAGTCGAGGGTAGAAGCTGAGTTGATCAATTGGTGATGTATAATTGGTTCATAGCCCTCGGCATTCAAAACTACTGTATAGTTACCGTCAACAGCTGAAGCTTCATAGTAAGGGCCGCTCTCTACGGTCTCGTGTATCAATGTCCCATTGGTAACATCGTAAAGAGTTACATCTATCTGGGATTCGATACCCACATCGTTTTCATCATAAAGGAATCCGCTCACCGTAGGTGAGACAGGTGTTTTCTTCAGGATGATATCCTGTTCAACATCGGATGAAATAGTGTGGACCGTCGTATTGGTCATATAGTTGTCTTTTTCAGCTTTGAGTATGAAATCTCCGCCATAAGCGTATACTTCGTAGGTTCCGTTGACCGGGTCTACTATCTCAGCCTTTCGATGATAGTTGTTTTCCATATCTTGTATGGAAACCATAGGGTCGGATATTCCTTCACCGTTGGAATCTGTAACGTTTCCCGTTATCTTGTATTCTAGATTTTTGTATCCAACGTTGATGTGATCCAAGTCAAGTTTCTGTCCTTCATCGAGCTGAACAACATCGGTGTTATTCTTGAAGAATACCTTTTCTTGAACCATGTTCGATTGTGAAGGTACTATCACTTTGTAATACCCTGCACCAAGGTCGTCGAAACTGAAATAACCTCCTGCTGAGGTCTCTATGGTCATCAGTTCATCCATCGAGACATCTCTTTGTGAAACATCCATGAGTTTTACTTCAACCCCCTTTGGCCTTATCGTTGTGGTCCCATCATTAGCTTGTATTCTACCTACTATCTTGCCGTCTTCGCTTTCTTCAGCTAGCGCACTACTTTGCAGTACCAGTATTCCCGACAGCACGATCATGAGCACCATCAGGGCGGTAGCGAATTTGCCTACTGTTTTCGTTTTCATTTCTTGTTCCTCCATGGACATTAATATACAAATCTATTTAATCTATCTAATCCGTGAATTTGCCGCACTCATTAGGACGCCCATATAAATATTTTTGCTGAGAAGGGTATTCAATCTGGGAAAAGAATAATAACCGACTTCTCCTTATATGTAGCAGGTGTCAGACTTGAAACATAAACGTAGAAGTAAAAGGAAGAAAAAAACTTGTGATGTGAAGGGATGTGACGGTAAGAAAAAACAATCAGTATCCGCTACAAAAGCTTCCAAGAAAGCTGGACTGGATGTGGACACATCGGAAAGGAACGTTTATCTCTGCAAAAAACACTGGAAAGAGTACAAGAAGAAGACAAAAGAAGACAGAGAGATGAAAAGGCTCAGTTGGGATTGAGTTCTAATCTATCTATCAATATATTCATAATATATATTATCAATATTAGGTCGAATGGGAAACCAACGACTATCGGGAAGCTTGCCTCAGTTCCGAATAAGATAACCGCTAGTATAATCGACAGTCCTCCGTTCTTGTAACCTGAAAACAATATATAGCTTCTCAACTTTTTGTATGACAGATCCAGTTTTTTACCGATAAGAGCAGTTATGGAAGTAAGACCGATGCTCCTTACGAACCCGATAAAGAAGATCGGAAGCAGTATCTCGGTCCTATCGAAGAAGAGATGACGGTTGGCTCCGATAGCCCCCATTATGATTATCAGGAAAGATACATTCACAATAGCCTGATCGTGCTTCCTGGGCCCATAACCAACTTTGAGGAGCAAACGGGATATGAATATGGGTAAAACAAGCATGATGAACAGGTTCTTCATTATGGGCATCATGCCGACTTCGCTTCCGAACAATAAGAACAAGAACACAGGCACCATCACCAGGGACGAGAGATAAAGCAGCGATGTAGATATCAGTGACAGTTCCATATCTCCTTTGACCATATTGGTGAAAGGGATGACAGCTATCGCTGAAGGGACAAGAGCGAAAACAACCATCCCCTGTATAAGCTTTATATCGGTAAACAGAAGATAAGATAGAGCGATCATGGAAAATGAGAGCAACCCATAATTGAGTAAGAATACTATGACAAAATCCTTAACGTGACCCTTGATGCTTCTAAGTTCACTGAACCTCACCTCTCTCGTAGAGAGAGACATGACTATCAGCAGTGCTGCTAGAGTTATCTCTGAGGTATAGGCGGGAAAACCTCCCGTGACGAAGCCTAATACCACCGCCAGAGTCGCCATCACGCTGTAACTGTAGGGTATCGCTTTTATCTTGTCTATCACATCTAACACGACCTTAGATAACGAAAGTTGTTATTCATCTTTTCCTTGTTTTCCTTATAGGGAAGAAAATAAAAACCTGTGTGCAATGGTGAGATGGATGAACCGTAGAAAAGTGCTTGTGGAGACCATCCCAGTCCTGATATTATGTGCTTTAGGGGGTGCTCTTACAGGCTATATCCTGGGGAACATGACTTCAGTTCTAAAGATGCTCCCCGGTCTCATAGCTTTCATCCCAGCGATCATCGGCATGAGGGGAAACATCTCATCGGCCATGGGTTCGCGTCTCGGTTCTGCGGTGCACCTTGGGCTTGTAGAAGAAGGTTTCACCTCAGAATTCGTGAAGGAAAATGTAAAGGGATCGCTTTCACTAAGCTTATTCGTATCCCTTTTATTGCCGTTTTTATTCATGTTAACTTCATTTCTATTCGGTTTTGAATTGACTATAACGAACTTTTTACTCCTTTTCTCTATATCTGTTCTTACCGGAATGACCTCAGGTCTGTTCCTTTCGACTTTTACCTTTTTTATAGTGATATCTGCGGTGAAGGCGGGCATCGATCCCGATAATATAACAGGTCCACTGCTTACAACGGTAGGCGATGTTATCACTTTACTGATCCTGTTCACCTATTCATCCGTCATAGGGGGTATATTCCTATGACCTCAGACTGGAAAAATATTTTCAAAAAAAATTACCGTATATTGATATTCGCCGCTTCCATCGGTATAGTCGGGGGGCAAATGTTAAATTCTATCGAGTTGGTTTTAGTTGAACTGCCGATACTGCTCTTTATGCTGCCGGTGATAAACGGTGTGGGCGGTAATCTGGGTATAGTGGTAGGTGCTAGGATATCTTCGGGTCTACACTCTGGGTACATAGAGGCAAAATTGAATGATGATGAGATGAAAGATAATATGATCGTGTCTTTGATCATTGGAGGTATCGTTTACACGTCGATATCTTTAGCGGTAGCATCCACATCTATAGTTATAGACCTTGGGGTTGTGTTTTATCAGATATTTTTGGTGATCCTAGGGGCCGGGTTATTGTTGACCACTTCCGTTGTGATATTGACCTTGTTTCTCACTTTTATATCCTACAAGAAAAATTTAGACCCTGATGATGTGGTACCACCTATGGTAACGACTATGGGGGATTTCATCGGGATAGTGTCTCTGTTACTCATGATATGGGATGTGATACTTTGAAAAAACATCGATTGAGAAAAGAATTGAAAGAAGAGCACGGCGAGATAGAATATGAAGAAACCTCAGCCAGAGAGTTGATCACTTACATGAAGGATAACTCTGAGCTGATCGCGGACCTAGCGTACGCCGCAGTTGCCTTCGATAACAAGGAACTGGCCGAGGAAGTTAAACATCTGGAATCCGAGATGGACAAGATGATGTACCAGATCCGGCTGAAGAGCATGCTCGGAGCCAGAACGATGGAGGATGCGGAACAGCTAACTGGCCTACTTCAGGTAGCTTCAGCGGCTGAAAAGATATCTGATGCGGCAGAGGACATGGTCAAGCTCTTGGACATGGACCTTGAACTCAGAAAGATAGTACCCCACATGTTGAAGGGTGCCGATGAAAAGATACATACGATCAAGGTAGAAGAGGGGTCAGATATCCACGGCAAACTCATCGGCGAATTGATGGTCGAATCGGAGACCGGTGTAAGGGTCATCGCTATAAGGAGAAGGAAAGGATGGATATACGGACCGAACAGCCGTACCCGGTTATACAAAGGTGATCTACTGATAGTCAGGGGTGTGGAGGAAGGCTATCGTGAACTGAAGGCGGTAGCTCATGCTGATAAAAGCTGGAGGATCGTGAGAGGATGAAAGAATTAGAAGAATATCTTTTGGATATGAAAAACACGTCAGAATTGATGCTGGACCTGGCTTACTCTGCATTGATATACCACAACAGAGACCTCGCCGAAGAAGTGATCGAACTTGAAGATAAAATAAACAAACTCTTTGATAAGATCCAGAGGTTTTCGCTGAAGGACTGCGAGGGCGATAAAGGAGTCGGTAAATATATCATAATGATGAGGATGTCCGATTCGATAGAAAGGATAGCGGATTCCGCACTCGATATAGCCGACGTAGTTTTGAGAGATATAGATATGCACCCGGTTATGAGAAAGGGTCTGGAAGAATCGGATGTGTTCATGGTCAAAAAGTTGATAAAAAAAGGATCCCGACTCGACGGTGAAAAGATCGGCGAGGTTAAGGTTGCTAGCGAAACCGGCATGTGGATAATCGCCATCAAAAGGAGAGGTAATTGGATATACGGCCCCGATGAAAAGGATGAACTTAGAGCAGGAGACATCATATTCGCACGTGGACCAAAAGACAGCGAAGAGAATCTAGACCGCATGGCACATCAAAAATAACCGTCATTTTTAAATAGTCAGTCGAGGATTGAATGAAATACAAAAGGATTACTGTATGGATATGCCTACAGATATGCTAGAAAAGATGTTCGAACTACCTTGTGATCATCATATCAGGGAAAAGTTCTTTTATCGTAATGCAATGTAGGGATATATAGCGGTGTGGTTATAATGGCGAGTCCCGGAAAGGATAAAACTTCAAGTAAAACAAAAAATCCATTGGGTATGCTTTCTTCTTTATTGAGTTCTAAAAAACCAAAAAGGGTGAAACTACCTAAATCAGAAGTAGAGAACAAGAGGATGGTAGAGACGGGTGAAGGAGGATGGATATCAGACTATACCCGACTACCAGAGATCGATGGAGAGCACATCACAGTAAAGGAGATAATGCCTATAAGGCCGCCTTACAGCTATGCTAGAATATTATATGATGAGGATGATAAAGATTATCTCTACCAGGCTATCGAACCCCAGTTGAACGATAAAGAAGAGAGGATGTTCAAGCTTATCAAAGACACTCTCGACCGGACATTATCCTATGACTGGGAGAAGATGGAAGAGAAAGATAAGGAAGAATTTTTGAGAGAGAGTGTTGAGAGCTACATCAAGAGCAGGGGAATCAAACTGGATAAAACCTCTGAAAAAAGGGTCATATACTATATACTTAGAGATTACGTAAGATACGGC
>CAZFVW010000036.1:0-13137 GCA_964522285.1 uncultured Thermoplasmata archaeon
TGAAGAAAGGTGGAGGAAATGAACAACCGGACATTCCGCCACCTCAGCAGTATCAACAACATCAAAATATAGGTCAGCATCAACAAGGTGAGAACTACCATCAGAGCAATGGTCAGGAACCTGACGATAGATGGGGACCTTTGAATGAAAACAGAAAAGACAGCGAGGGCGGTATCAGCCGAAACGAGAGCATAAGCGATGACGGCATGTTAGAACGCGGTCCTAGAGATCATTAAAACAACTTTCCTCTCTTTTTTCTTATTCTTAACAGATGAAAATGTTATTAAGGGAATATAACATTACTATTGTGTGATAATATGGTAGTAAAGATCGATGAAGAAGCCTGCATCGCATGCGGATTATGTGCAGAAACATGTCCCGTAGATGCTCTCGAAGTTGATGATGTCGCACATGTAGACGAGTCGAAATGCGAGGATATAGGAGATTGCGTAGCGGTCTGTCCAGTGGACGCTCTTTCCTTGTAGAAGGCGGAATAAAGGGTAAATAATTTATATCCCTAATTCCTGCCACCAGCGTGATAAGATGGCAGTCAAAGTAGATGAAGATACATGTATAGCTTGTGGACAGTGTGAACCAGAGTGTCCCGTCGGAGCGATCACGATAGAAGATGTAGCCATAATCGACGAGGATACCTGTATCGATTGCGGTAACTGTGTAGATGTTTGCCCAGTAGACGCCCTCAGTCTATAAAATACATTTTAAAACCGTTTACCTTATTTTTCATTTTTTATAGATATCTCTACCCTTGAACTCTTTGACCACCATCTCACTTTCCTCTATCATCTCTTGAGCTAGATCATCTGGATAACCGTCTTTGTAGATGACCTTCTTGATGCCCGCGTTGATCAGTATCTTCACACAGAGGACGCAAGGGTGATGAGTAGAATACAAGATCCCGTCTTTAACTGATACGCCGAAAACAGCCGCTTGTATCACCGCATTCTGTTCAGCGTGAACACCTCTGCAAAGCTCGTGTCTAGTGCCTGATTTTATGTTCATCTGTTCTCTCCTGCATCCAACATCTTCACAGTGTGGGAGGTCCTTCGGTGCTCCGTTGTAACCCGTGCTTATCACCTGTTTATCCCTCACGATAACCGCGCCTACTTGACGGCGCAAACACGTAGATCTTTCTGCCGATAGTTCCGCCATGGCCATAAAATATTCATCATTGTTAGGTCTGTCCATCTATTGGTGTAATGGTAAGCTGTTTATCAAACTTTTCGTTATTCTAAAAGAGATCTAGAGATAATTATGTAAAATATATATACTGTTCCTGCAATTCAAATGGATGCTCGTGAGGAAAATGGATGTGAAAGTAGAGAACGTAGTGGCTTCTGCGACCATCGGTGAGTCCTTCGATCTAGACAAAGTGAACGAGGTGTTGGAGGGTTCGGATTACGATCCCGAAAAGTTCAAGGGTGTTATCTTTAGGATCAAAGAGAAAGAGCTTGGGACCTCTGTTCTTGTTTTCAGCAGCGGTAAACTGGTGATCACGGGTGCTTTGGATGAGGAGGAGATAATGGGAACTGTAGATCATCTGAAGGATATTCTGGAAAGGGAGGGGTTCTTTATCTTAGATGAACCAATCGTAGAGATCCAAAATATCGTCGCCACCAGCGATTTTGGCATAACATTGAATCTGAACAGCGTAGCTATATCGCTAGGACTCGAGAAGATAGAATACGAGCCCGAACAGTTTCCAGGGTTGGTCTACAGGATGGATGAACCAAAGTTAGTCATGTTATTTTTCGGGTCAGGGAAGATCGTCTGCACGGGAGGTAAGAATATCCAGGACATCGAGAAGGGGCTCGAAAAGGTCTCGAAAGAACTCGTCGATACGGGATTCTTACCAGAGAAAAAAAATAAAAGGAACTAACTATTCCAACTCTTGTCATGAACGATCTGAAAGAAGAACTAATTACAATTGGAAGGGACGTTTTGGTAGCGTTCCTGATAATCGGGATCGTACTGGGCAGTCTGTATGTTTTTAGTGGCAGATGGCCACCCATGGTAGTTATCGAATCCTCCAGCATGAGTCATGACGATTCGAGCCCCCCCTTGAGTCAATTAGGGATAATAGATACTGGCGATATCGTCGTTGTAAAAAAATCTGGTCGAGAGGATATAGTCACCTATGTTGAGGGGATGGCAAAGGATCACCGCAATTACGGTCAACACGGTGATGTCATAATCTACAGACCTATGGGGAGTTTGAAGAGAACTCCTATAATACATCGCCCTATAATGTATATAAAATATAATCACACTTCTGATGGGACCGGGTTCGATATACCCGCCCTAGGAAATTTAGAATACGGAGAGGTTTGGGAGACCAGCCAGGGAGAAAAAACTAACTGTCTGAACGGTACTGTTCTCTTACATGATTACGGTTATCAAAACATAGAGGTCAATATAGACCTTAGGCCCTTGCTGACATACGCTCACTCGGGGTTCATCACCATGGGCGACAACAACTTCAGACGCAATACGGGTTACTATGACCAATCTGTGGGTATCTCCCCCGCACCTGTAAAGCAAGAGTGGGTTGAAGGAAAGGCTAGAGGTGAACTTCCGTGGTTCGGTACCCTGAAACTCACGTACCTCGGTAAAACGGATATGGTTTCACCGAATACCTGGAGGAACCTATGGGTATCCATCGGAGTTCTGATCTTCATGCCTTTTGGTGTAGAAATGGCGGCAAACTACTTGAAAGAAGATAAGGAGGAAGAAAAGATGGTCGAAGAAGAAAAGGAGCAAACCGAAAAAGAATCAGAAGAAGATAGGAAGGAACAACTGAGCCGTATAGATGAAGCTGTAGAAGATATGGTCAAAAACGACGATAGATTGTTTTGATCATCATTATTAAGAAAAGAAAAAGGGGTTGTGGTTCTGTTGTTTTCTATTGTCTGTGTCAGATCAATTTAGTCTGCGTCTGTTTACCTAGAGGGTAAGCATCGATATCCTGCACCGCTTTTATCGAGTCGTCCTGTTCTATCGTTTTTATGGTTTCACGATTGGGGACGCTCGCTTGGATCTCTCTCGTTCTTCCTCTTCTACCGAAAGATTTCACCCGTGCGTTGATAAGACCGAGCATGTCGAGTTCTGAGATGAGATCGGTTATCCTTCGCTGCGTCAGTGGATCCATGCCGGATTGTGTCGCCAGTTCTTTGTAGGCGGAATAGACTTCTCCGGTTGTAAGCTTGTTCTTGCCGTTCAGTTCTTCTATCAATATAGAATACATGACTAATTTTGAGTGTGTCGGCAGGGTAGTGACGGCTTCCCGGACACAGTCCTGTTCTATCTTGTTTTTCGCTTTATAAACATGGTTCGTATCGACATGCGGGTTCTTCTCCCTTTCCGCTATCTCGGTAGCAACCCGTAGAAGATCGAGAGCTCTTCGAGCGTCTCCGTGTTCGTGGGCAGCCAAAGCAGAACAAAGGGATATCACGTCTTCTTCCATCAGATCCATAGAATCGAAGGCTTGGTTGACCCTATCAGTCAATATATCTTTCAGTTGATCCGCGTTGTAAGGTGGGAATATCATCTTCTCTTCCCCCAACCTGCTCCTGACTCTAGGGTCTAAGAATTCAGTGAATTTTAGATTGTTAGATATGCCGATCAGGCTGACCTTGCTTTTCTCAAGTTCGGAATTGATCTTGGATAGATGGTACAGGACGGTGTCGCCGCTTTTCGAAACCAATTTATCAAGTTCATCCAAGATTATCACGACAACCCTTGGTTTTTCATCGATCCTATCTTTTAGGGATTCGTAAACCTTCTCCATGGGCCATCCCGTGAAAGGTATCTGTTCACTCCACTCGGATACGAATTTGTTTCCGATATTTTTCATGACTCCGTAGTGGGTGTCCACCACTTCACAGTTTATGTATACATATTTCACCCTATCAACGTTGTATTCATTGAAATCGTCGTCTAGAGTGCTGTCCGCTTCCGTCATCTTCAACCGTTGTATCTCTCTTTCTAGATACCTGACAACAGCGGTCTTGCCCGTTCCGGTCTTGCCGAATATCAGAACATTTGACGGGCGATTGCCTCTCAACGCGCTTACCATTATAGAGGCTAGGTCGTTTATGTATTCCTCCCTGTGGGGTAATTCTTCTGGGATGTAGGTCGGGCGAAGTATATCCTTATCACCTTTGAACAAGGGCTTTGAGTTTATGTAAGAGCTAAATACGTTTTCCTTCATCATTTTCTCCCCCTGATTATTTCAGGGCTTCCCTTAGCCCCCTGCATTTCATGTGGAGATTCGGGGATAGTCTCCAATAAGTAAAAGGAGATCATCTTGCGTATATTATCACCTTTACCGAGCAGGGTGTTCGGGAAATAGCACAATCAAACATGTATAAAAAAAGGTTTCGTCAGACACTTCCTGGGGATTTTCACGAGGGAATATAAAAAGGTAGTGTATGACGCTTTATATACCTTTATATAGTAATAAAGAGCGATAACTATATTATTTATTATATTTAGGTCGAAGGATTTCTTTGTTTTCTGCAGCCGAAACGCCGGTTTTCCGCCGGATTCGATGTAAAAAATCCTTCGCGGATCATTTTTCAAGTGAAAGGAGCCAGTGATTTTATTCCAGTTGAAATTCCTTGGCCGGAGAAGGAGGATAGTTTCCATTCTTTATCTCTTTTATCAACCTGTGCTTCGTATCGAGAACTTTCTCTTCGATATCCTCGGATAACTCGGCTTCCTCGAATTCGTCTTCGTCTAAGATGTAGAAGTGACCCTCTCGATCCAACCAAATATCTAGGAAAAGGTCGACGGCTCTGTAACCGTCCTCGGTCCTTACAGGAGGGGTCCTTATATCGGAGTAATATCCCCTGAATTTTTTCTGTTCATCCCATATCTTTACGACGTTGTACCATCTATCGAGAAAGTCGAACATCACACCGTTGTAACCGTCTTCGATCAAAACTTCACCAGAATGTGTAAAGGGTTTTGGAAGGCGAAACACGAAGGAAGAGATTATGTATTCCTCCGTATCCGCCAGTAATTCCTGTTGCCATTCCCGGGGTTCTTTTCCGGGTCTTTTGTATTCTATCGTTATCTCTGTCATCACTCGACTGGTCCTATCGGGAATATCGTCTTTTCGTAGTATTGGTTGGTCACTTCCGCCATGGCTGTGTAGATGGCGCTGAAACCGCAAAATATACCTTCATATCCTGCGATGGTGTGAACTATAGGTACGTAAACACCGATGGCCAGTAGGAAGAACAACAGAGTCAAAGTTCCGAATACGACCTGCAGGGCCCTGTTCAATTTTAGAGTAGATATGAACATCCATCCTGTGAAAAGTCCCCACATGGCGAGGTAGGCAGCTAAGCCTGCGTCCGTGACCGCAAAGCTAGAACTCACTAGCTCCGGTATGAAGAAGATCGCTACAAGACTGAACCAGAACAGCCCATAAGAACTGAAAGCTACTCCTGCAAAAGTATTACCTTGTTTCATCTCCCACCATCCAGCTATTATCTGGGCAAAGCCTCCATAAAATATCCCCATCGCAAGGATCATACTTCCCAAACCAAAAAATCCAGCGTTGTGGATATTCAACAGGACCGTTGTCATACCGAAACCCATCAGACCGAGCGGGGCGGGATTAGCTAATATTTTTTCATCTGACATAATAACCACGTCTGCGCTAAAATCAATCATCTATATATATTTTTGTTGACCCTTTTTTTAATGAATATAAAAGAATAATGGGAAAAGAAAATTTGAGGTTTTATTTACTATATATCTAGTAAGAACATAAGATCCTACTATATCAGCTCTTTTTCGCCTTCTTCTTAGCTCTTTTTCGTCTCTTCTTCGCGTTGAATCCGGTGGCTTCAAGTAAGAATTTGTTCCATTTCTTTATCGTTTCCTGTGCTACGGAATTCTCGACTTCCGGGTCCATCTCCATGTCCACCCAAAGACCTGTTTTACCTTCGGTCCATACTTCAAGGTGATCTATGGCACCGTACTCGGCTTTGAGTTTCTCATCTTCCTCTCTCACGTCTCCGAAGTACTTCTCCATCATCTCCTCTAATTTGTCCCCTTCGATATTCTTGTAATGTCCTCGCTTGACGTCGTATTTGTTCTTGCCCATATTACCACATATAACTAATCCAAAGGAGCATATAGTATTTTTGATTATTTAGATCATGTATTTTCCTGAACTCTTTTATACAGCTTTTAATATTAGATTAAACATGAAGAGAATACACTCAACCGACGTCGAAAAGTTGGAAGAAGGCGAGAAGTGCTTACTGGCCGGGTGGCTTCAAGAAGTCAAAAACCTCGGGGGTATAGCGTTTCTAAAAGTGAGGGATAGGAAAGGAGTCTTTCAAGTGGTTCTAGTCAAGAAAGAGATCGGTGAAGAGTTCGACGACCTGGTAGATATACCCCGGGAGAGCGTGGTTCAGGTCGAAGGAAAAAAGCAGGAGACAGATCAAACAGAATTGGGTTACGAGATCTTGCCCATATCTATCACAGTTGACAGTAAGGCGGAGAAACCGCTGCCGTTGGGAGTTGTAGATAAAGTAGATGCCGATGCTGACACGCGGTACAACAACAGATTTATGGATCTAAGGAAGGAAGAGAAAAAATGTGTTTTTGAACTCAGGAACCTGCTCCTCCAGGGATTGAGGAACTTCTTCCAGAGTGAAGAATTCGTTGAAGTTCACACGCCCAAGATAGTGGCTGCAGGGGCCGAAGGCGGGGCTTCACTCTTCAACGTCCAATATTACGATAAAGAAGCGTACCTAGCACAGAGTCCACAGCTCTTCAAGCAGATGCTCATGTCCGGTGGTCTGGAAAGGGTATACGAGATAGCGCCGGCGTACCGAGCCGAGGATTTCGACACCATCAGGCACACTTCTGAATTCATATCACTGGATTTCGAGATGGCTTTCATAGAGAGTTCCGACGATATCATGGACATGACCAGCTATATGGTCCAATACGCTCTCGAATATGTCTCGGAGAACGGTGAAGAATACCTTGAAAAGTTGGGTGTAGATATCGAGGTTCCAGAGCATCCTATAAAGAAGCTGACCCACCAAGAGTGTATCAACATCTTGGAAGAGCTGGGCAAAGAGTGGGAAGGAGAGAAAGAAGTTGACACTGAAGGAGAGAAGATGCTCGGCGAGTATATCAAAGAAGAATACGGTACGGACTTCTTCTTCATCACCGAGTTCCCAACTAAACTTAAAGAGAGCACCTTCTACGCCATGAGGAAAGATTACGACCCTTCGATAACGACGTATTTCGATCTGGAGTACATGGGACAGGAACTCGTTTCAGGTGGTCAGCGAGAACACAGATACGACGTTCTAGTAAAACAGATGAAGGATATCGGCCTGGATCCAGATGATTTTGAATCTTATATCAAGACTTTCAAATACGGGATGCCGCCGCACGGTGGAATAGGCCTAGGCATCGACAGGATGGTACAGCAGATGCTGGATCTTGATAACATCAGAGAAGCGATATTGTTCCCGAGGGATACGAGCAGATTGGAACCTTGAAAAACTAGTTTCGTTCACCCCTCCCCTAAACAGTTATAAGTGGGATCAGAGATACCACGATCAGATGGTCACGGGGAAATATGAGCGTGAACTACGGGGCATCCTTTCTGCGGAAGAAGAAACTCTAGAGGGTGCCACGAAGACCTGTGGTGATAGGGAGAAGAAAAGATATTTTTCTATAGATGACATACCGTTCATGGTCGTAAGAGCAGGAGGTAGTTTAGGTATCGACCTGATAGCCGTGAGGGGTGAGATATCGTTTCCCATCGAAGTGAAATCGTCGAAAAAAGACGTGATCTACTTCAGCGATGAACAGCGACTGACCGAGCAGGCCGATGATATGGTTAGATCTTGTTCTGAATCCCGGGTTCTGCCCATATATGCATTTAGACTTAAGGCGGTCAGGGGTGACAAGTGGAGGATCTACACTCTGAAGATAGACGGCCTAGATAAAAAGCATAAATTACTACAGAGGAAGATACCGGATATCCAAACTACCACCCACGGCAATTACAAGCTGGTGTGGGACGAAGGGCTTCCCTTGAACGAGTTCATATCGTACATAAATTATCTCTTAAGCTAACGTAGGAGATAATTCGCATCTCCTCTCGTTATAATATCCCCTCTTTTACCCTCGATAGCCTCCTCGGCATCGTCTAGATCGATAACTTTCTTACCACACTCTGGACAGGTCCAACCTCTCACATCGATATCAGATATCTTGAGTGTGGTTTCCTTCATCTTCGCCCCGCATTCCGGGCACTTCTCTTTGGTCATAAAACAATATTTGTTTTCAAGTGTAAAAACGTTTGCATCTATTGTATAAAAGGCCAATCTTTTTAATAATCCCTCTTTTATTGACTCCTATGGAGATCATACCCTCGGTCACCGTAAAAGGCGGTTCACCAGTCATCGTAGAAGAGGAAAGGTATGTCCCTTATTCTAACGGAGGTAAAAGCGTCAATATGTGGGACTTGATGGGTGAACTCGGAGATTACGATAAGATATACCTTCTAGACCTCAACGGTATCGAGAGGAACAGACCTAATTTTGATATGATCCAGAAGATCTCTGCAAGAAAAGATATATGGGCCGACCTAGGAGCGAGAAGTGTAGAGACCATCACGGACACGTTCATCGCCGGCGCGGATAGAGCAGTTGTCAGTACCAGGACCATGAGCTCGATGAATCTTATAGAGGATGCTTTGGAACTCAGCCGGAATATCATCTTCACTATCGTCGTGAGTGAGGGTGTATTATCCATGTCCAAAAAGATAAAAGATAGTCCCGTAAAGAAGCTCGTCAGCAGGGCTTTAGAGTACGGGGTAGATAAGATAATGGTGATAGATCTTTCCGATAAAGGATTCAAAAAGGATCTGTTACACGACCTACCAGAAGAGGGTTATGAACTTTACATAGGCGGGATAAATAAGGGTATCGAATATTATGAAGATAAAGTAGATGGTGTGATGCTGGGAATAAAGGAGGCGGTAGAATTCCAGAAGAAGAGCTGAAGAAAACCATAGCCTTCATCTTTCAGAGGATGGGTGAAGAAAAGGTGAAAAAGGAGGATTTTATCTACACTGTGACCGGCGAACTGGGGTGGTTCTCAACGAAGGAAGTGAGGAAGCTGGTCGAGATCGCTCAGAAGAAGGGGTTCGTATCCGTAAAAGAGGACGATGTGGAGCCGATGTTCGATCATAAGGAAGAAGATATCCCTCTTGGATTCAAGCCATCAAAGCGGATACTAGAGATAGAAGCAAAGGAAGATACGTTTCAGAGTCTTCTGAAAAGCATACTAGGGTCAACAGATATTGATAGAAAAGAGGTCATAGCAGAAGTCAACCAGGTCCAAAATGAGTTGAACATAGATATAAAAACAGCACTCTTCGTAGCGGCGGATAGAAAGGGCATAGATATCCCAGATAAAAAGAAGATGGTAGCGAAGGTCAGAGAAGAGATACTCGGTGAAAGTTCGGGATGACTTGAGTGAATACAGCAGAAACTTTATTAACAATCACTTTTAAGTATGAGTTGTTATATGAAGAGAAACCCCTATCACATTTAGATTAGGTGTATCACTATGGCAAGAATGCATGCAAGAAAACGAGGAAAATCAGGTTCCGACCGGCCGTTCTTAACGGAGAATCCCGATTGGGTAGAGAAAGATAGCGAGGAGATCGAAGATATCGTGGTCAAGTTATACCAGGACGGTAAATCCACGAGTGAGATCGGAGTCGCACTCAGAGATCAATACGGTGTGCCCAACATCAAGTTGGCGACCGGTAAGAAAGTTACCGAGATCCTTGAAGCTGATGACTTAAAAGAAGACATACCAGAAGATCTTTTGAATCTTATGGGCAGGGCTGTAAACCTTTACGAACATATGGAGATTAACCCAAAAGATACCATCAACAAGAGAGGGTTACAGTTGATAGAATCAAAGATAAGGCGATTAGCAAAATATTATCAGAAAGAAGGCGTCATCCCTGAAGGATGGAAATATTCAAGAGAAAAGGCTGAGATGCTTACACAGTGATATGTGAGGGGGGGAAATGTTTGATCTACCCGACGGTCTGAAGGAGAAATTCGAGAGGGCTGCGGACATTTTAAGATCCCACGACAAGTTCAGGGTGATCACTCATTATGATGCCGACGGTATATCGGCCGGTGCTGTTCTATCTAGAGCTTTGATCAAAGCTCAAAAAGGATTCCACGTTTCTTTCGTACACTCGTTTCCAGATGAGATCCAGGAAGGTCTCCCTCTGATCTTTTCCGATGTAGGTAATTCTGAATTAGGGAATATCGCTGAAGTCGATGAACCGGTTATAGTGATAGACCACCATAAAGTAGATGAGGATGTAGAAGAAGGTAGAGAAGACCACGTATTCATCAACCCACACGATCATGGTATAGATGGGGCTCAAGAGATCAGTGGCGGTTCGTTGGCGTTCATATTAGCTCTAACATTCGATGAAAAGAATTGGACAAAGGTGATATTCGGCATGGCCGGTGCTGCTGCGGATAAACAGAACATCGGCGGTTTCAAAGGATTGAACAAAAAGATAGTCGAGGGTGCCGAAGAGAAAGGAGCTTTGAAAAAACACATCGACCTGTATATAGATGGTAACGGGGTCAAAGACGCTTTGATGAACGCGTGCGATCCTTACTTCCCCGGGATATCTGGAAGGGAGAGGGAGATAGATCATATCGTCGGGAAATTGAATATCGATCATGAAGCCCCGGTGGATGAGATATCGAAAGGAAAGAAGAGGAAACTGAATTCCCTGTTAGCTCTATCGCTCATCGAAAGGGACATACCCTCACACGTTATCGGAAACATCCGGGGTCCTAGATATACTTCTTCAAGCTTCGATCTTGATATGGATATACTGTACAAGCTGCTGAACTCGTGTTCAAGATCTAACAATCCAGGTCTCGGTCTTTCACTCTGTTTGGGAGAAGAAGATTCTTTAGAAAGGGCTAAAGAGATAAGGAAAGGGTACAGAAAAGAGATGATCACGAAGCTGCATCAACTCGAAGACGAGGGTATCGAGGAGAAAGAAAATATCCAGTATTTTTTCGAGGAAAAGAAGGAGAGAAAGGGTGAGCTGGCGGGATTGGGGATGCTCTATATCTTCGATCAGAGTAAACCGGCCTTCGGCATAACTAGAATAGATGAAGATGAGAGGGCGGACATATCTGCAAGGGCTACAAAGCAGCTAGTGGAAAAAGGATTGGATCTGGGCAGATCGTGTAACAAGATCGCGGGACGTCTAGACGGGAGAGGCGGAGGACATGATATCGCCGCTGGAGCTATGGTTCCACTTGAAAATCTAGAGAAATTTTTAGATAAAATGGATGAGGAAGTCGGCGGCCATAAAAACTCTGTATCATCAAAATAAGGTCCGACATTAGAACTTTGATAATATAGATCTATGCTGCTTTTCAGCAATGTGAAATAATCCAGTTTACCGAAGATTTTATATCTATAATCTCTATTACTGAGAATAACTTAGAGCATTGATATAAAAGGGGATAATAGTTTGCCGTTCGGGAAGAGTAAGGAACAAAAGATAGCAGACGAAATAAAGTCGATGATAGAGGAAGCTAAAAAAGAGCAGAGAAAAGGTGAATCCAGTAAAGCTGTTTATGAATATCGTCGAGCTCTTAGATTTTTAGGTAGTAACAGCGGTGTCGTACACCAACATCCGGACATTTTTTCCGACCTCTATCAAGAGATAGGTAACGGTTTTTACAACGCTAATGAGAACGATCACGCCATCGAATGCTTCGAGAAGGCATTGAACCTTGACCCGAAGAACGTTTCGGCTTGGTTGAGCAAAGCTATGACGTACGTAAGCATGAACGAGATGAATGAATACGCTCTTTTGTGCTTCAACGAAGCTCTCAAACTGGAGCCTGATAACGAGAAGGGACTACTCAATAAAGCTAACGTACTAAGGATACTCGGAAGAAAAGAAGAGGCCATCGAGACATATCGAAATCTTTTAAACCTGGACCCCAAGAACGTAAAACACATACACAAACTTGTCAAAAAACATCCTGATGATGCAGGCCTCTGGAGATTGGAGGCTGAAAATTTCAAGAAGATCGGTAATAAGGACAAGGCCGCCAAGGCGTACGAAAAGGTACTTGAACTCGAACCAGAGGACGAGAAGGCCATGGAAGAGCTTTCAAAACTTAGACCCGATGACGAGCGGTTCTTAAGAGATAAAGCTGAGAAGTTGATGGATCAAGGTAAAAACGATGAGGCCATGGAACTCTACGAAAAGATATTAGAAAAACACCCCGAGGATATGGAGCTCCTTGATGAGATCTTGGAAGAACAGCCAGAAAATACCAAGCTGCTCAGGAAGAAAGCAGAGATATTGGAAAAGAAGGGCAAAAGAAAGGAAGCTCTGAAATATTACAAGCAGATAAACGACATAGATCCAAAAGATATCACATATTTCAATAAAGCTATAGAACTAAATCCAGAAAATAAAACACTGCTCTATAAGAAGGCTGATGCTTTATATAATCAGGAAAAATTCAAGGGTGCTCTCGAGACCTATAAAAGATTGCAGGAATTAGGTGAAGACGATCTGGATATATGGCACAACATCGGTGCCTGTCATTACCAGCTTGAAGATTACAGAGAGGCTATAGAAGATTTCAAAAAGGTCCTAAAGAGGGATGAAGGCGAGATAACCGCTTGGTTGAGCAAAGGTGCTTCACATTACAAGCTCGGCCAGCTTGATGATGCCATGGATTCGTTCAATGAAGTAGTGAAGAGGGAATCGGATACCCCGAGTGCATGGTATTACAAGGCCAAGATAGCAGCAAAACAGGGCAATGTCAAGATGCTGAAACCGCTGCTTACCAGAGCGGTGAACTTGAACGAGGATTACAAAGAAGAAGTCATGGAAGACGAAGTCTTCGCTGGCGTTAGAGATGATCCCGATATCAAATCAATAATTAGTTAAATGACCAGTATTTATTTTTAATAGATATGGATAAGATCGAGATAGTGCCAGGTATCTATTTGACCTCTGACCACTGTATTTGGTACGAACCT
>CAZFVW010000037.1:0-13026 GCA_964522285.1 uncultured Thermoplasmata archaeon
GTAAAGAAAATCGTCGTCCAGCCGCAATATGTAAACATGCCACATATCGATAAAAAGAAAAAGGGGGTTTTATCCGTAAAGCGGTGGACTGGCGGACCTTTGTTCGAATTCTTCTTCTGCTTTTTTGGTCTGTTTGACCAGTTTAGAATACTGTTCTTCCAGTTCTTCAGCGCTATCTCGGAGTGGTTCTGTATCGATTTCGATACCCTTGTAAGCGGCGAACTTATCGAGTAATTTTGCGGAAGCGGCGGGGTCGGGTATCTTTGGAGTTCCTTCAGCCAACATGCCTACCGCCTCCAAGTGTCTTTCGTTAGCGGATAATAATAACGAACTAGAGATACCTGATATAGCACCTCTTTTGATCACGTCGACACCTATCTCTTTGGCTTCATCCTCGGCCTCGTGAGAGCTCAATACACCCCATATCTTATTCTCTTCTTCCGCCTCTTCTCTTTCCTGTATCCCGTCGAAGATTATAACCTCACCTACTCCTTTATCCACGGCCCAATCTATTATAGCCTCAGCTAGATCATGAGAAATATCTGGAGGGATAACCATATCTGATTTTACTAAGATAAATCCATCTCCAGCAAAAAATCTAACCGGTCTTCTAGGCACGCCATCGAATATTACGGCAGTCGGCGGAAATTCATCACAATTCAATGATGCGACTTGTTCTAGGTCGAGTGAATTGATCAGCTGTTCTGCAGCCATCCCTCCTATCAAACCTGTCCCTGGAAAACCTGCTACCAAGCAGTCTACTTCAGGTATATCCTCCTCTTCGTTGATCGTTATACATCTATCATCCATCTTACCACACACCGAGTAATCACCAGGGACGTATTTTTATCTTTTCCTCAGAAACCATAACCCGTTCAGCCGTAGAGCGGCGGTGGTTGGGCAGTTTTGCTCTCCATATCTCTCTGTGCTTCTTGAGCTTTCTTGATCAACTGTGAATATTGTTCTTCAAGCTGTTCAGCACTCTCTAGAAGTGTGTCTATCTCGATATCGATGTCCATGTAATCAGAGAACTTTTCGAGTAATTTAGCTGCAGCTCTTGGGTCGGGTAGATTCGAGGAACCTTCTGCCAACATACCGATAGCTTCTAAATTTTTCTCATGTGCAATTAACAGAAGCGAACTAGATATGCCAGATATCGCACCTCTTCGGATAATATCTAAGTCCAACTTTTCTGCCTTATCCATAGCGGTATGAGCGCTGAGAACTCCCCAGATCTTATTCTCCTCCTCAGAATCGGGATTCTCCTGTATCCCGTCGAATATTATGACTTCTTTGATACCTTTCTTTACCGCCTCGTCGATGATAGCTTCAGCTAGAGATTCTGACAACTCTGGAGGGATAACCATATCCGATTTAACCAGTAAAAAACCTCTTCCTGCAAAGAATCTGACCGGTCTCCTGGGAACACCTTCGAATATCACTGCAGTGGGTGGAAAATCATTGCACTTGAGCGATGCTACCTGCTTGAGTCCCAATGAATTGATTATCTGTTCAGAAGCTATGCCTCCTATAAGACCGTTACCGGGAAATCCGGCAACTAAAACATCTACTTCCGGGACTTCTCCCTCATCCCATATATCATAACACGTATTTTCCAATATAGTCACCAATTTAAAAAAGAGTGAAAGTAATATTTTTATTTTTGCCCGTATTAACTAGTCCGATACGATGGATCTTGAAATAGATGGAAATTCCGCTCTGGTGCTGGCGTCTTCTAGTGGTCTGGGAAGGGCTTCCGCTGAAGCTTTGGTCAAAGAAGGTGTGAACGTTGCGATAAACGGTAGAGATGAAAAAAGATTGGCAGAAACCCGTGAGGAATTATCGGGGATGGGAGATGGAGATGTGATAGCTGTCCAGGGAGATATCACGAAAAAGAAGGAAATAGAAAGGATGGTCGAGAAAACCGTTGAAGAATTCGGCAGCCTCGATCATCTAGTCACCTGCGCCGGTGGACCACCTAGTAAGAAATTCTTGGAAACCACTGACGAGGAATGGCAGTTCTCTTATGATCTCCTTGTCATGAGCGTGGTCAGGGCAGTCAAGGCTTCTATAGAGCACTTGAAAAAAGACGGAGGAGGAACGATAGTCAACATCACCTCGATAAGTGTGAAAGAATCGCTGGATAATCTGGTTCTCTCGAACTCGGTAAGGATGGCTGTTATCGGTCTGATGAAAACACTGTCCTTCGAGTTAGCTCCTGAAATAAGAACCAACGCTGTCTTACCGGGATATCACGAAACCGATAGAGTGAAAGGTCTGGTCGAAAAATCTGTAGAAAGAGGAGACGTTCCATCTTATGAAGAGGGACTGTCTAACATATCTGAAAACGTTCCTTTGAACAGGATCGGAGATCCTATCGAGTTGGGTGAACTGGTTGCTTACCTTTGTTCCAATAGATCACAATATATCAACGGCGCATCTATCCCTATCGACGGCGGGTTCAGCAAATCGAATCTATAATTTTACCAACCGCGCTCTTGGAGCCTTTTCTCCTCGGGTATATCTTCGATATCCTGTCCAGGCATAGCTTTGCCGAGACCTTCGGATATATCCGCTAGCTTCTCGGGATCATCATAATGTGTGACGGATTCCACTATAGCTTTACCCATCCTTTCCGGATTCTCGGATTTGAATATACCGCTTCCGACGAAAACTCCGTCGCTTCCGAGCTGCATCATGAGTGCTGCATCAGCCGGGGTAGCTATGCCACCTGCTGCGAAGTTCACGACAGGTAACCTCTGTAGTTCCGCAACTTCTTTTACTATCTCGAAGCTGGCACCGTATTCTTTTGCCCTATCTACGAGTTCGTTCTTATCTTTGTTTTTCAGTTCGTGGATGGCGTTCTGGACCTTCCTTTGATGCCTAACAGCTTCCACGATGTTTCCGGTTCCTGCCTCTCCCTTTGTCCTCATCATGGCGGCTCCTTCGTCGATCCTCCTTAACGCTTCGCCAAGATTCCTACAGCCACAAACGAATGGGACTTCGAAATCTGTCTTATCAACATGGTAGAACGGATCTGCCGGAGTCAATACTTCGGATTCGTCGATCATATCCACTTCTAAAGATTCCAAGATCTGAGCTTCGACAAAATGACCTATCCTGCATTTTGCCATGACCGGGATATCGACTGAATCTAATATCTCCACTATCTTCTCAGGGTCGGACATCCTAGCGACGCCTCCTGCTTCCCTGATATCTGCAGGGACTCTCTCTAAAGCCATAACGGCTACTGCACCGGCTTCCTCGGCTATCACTGCCTCTTCAGCGTCGGTGACGTCCATTATCACTCCGCCCTTCTGCATCCGGGCAAACCCTCTTTTGACCAATTCTGAACCAAAACGTAATTCTGACATATCTAAATCCAACGGCATTATAACACCAAATAAGGCTAGCTACACCATATATTTTAAGCTTTTCATACGGTAAGCAAGGCCCGGACAGTGTGAAACCGCACAGGACATTAGTTAAATCTATATACCATGTATCAAAATCAAGGGATGTAAGATGAAAATAAAAGTCCTACTGGTCACGGTTCTGTTTATAATCGGGTTATCCGTCCCTTTTTCTTCAGTATTAGTTGGAAAGAATATAGAAGAAACGGTTGAATTGAAGGAACCCAGCGGATTGATCGTTGAAGAGAACTCAACGGATGTAGTATTGGATTGGGGGGATATCGAAGATCACGACTCTTACAAAGTGTATTGGTCGAAAAACGTGACCGATGAATTTCCTGACGGATGGAATTGTGAGAACAGCTCTATCAGCAACTGGACTCATGAGGGTGCGTTAAATCAAGATGAGGACTATTTCTACCTGGTTAGAGGTGTAAAAGACGGTATCCTCGGGAATATAACTTCTATGGGTTACAAAGTTGACATTGAGATGAAACATTATTCTGACCTGAAAGAAACATGGAACTGGATCTCGCTTCCTTACGATGAAAGAGACTATGATGAAGACGGATCTTACTCGGCTATAGATATCGTTAAAGAGATAGAAGACGAGGTCGGTTTTGGTTACATCAACAAGATAGCGAAATGGGATCCTACCAACTCGACAAAATATCCTATGATGAGTTATAATATATCATCTGGAAATTGGGATGTAGCAGACGATTTTACGATCTATCCAGGGGAAGCTGTAGCTCTGAATGTGACCAACAACTTCACATGGACACTAACTGGTGTGGAGGATGAGCATGAAATAAATGAGAGTTATTTTTCTTCAGGGACCAAGCAGTTCATATCTCTACCTTACACATTCTTGGACGTAAACATGGATAACAATATCTCTGCAAGTGATATCGTTTCGGACATAGAAGGTGGCTTGGGAACGGGTAGGAATGAAACCATCCACAGCGTGAATCTGTGGAACGACAGCATGCAGAATAAAAGTGACAATTATTATTACTCTTCAACAGAAGGATGGACCGGCTCGGATTTTAAGATCGAACATGGGTCCGGCATCTACATCAAACTAACGGATAACATCACCTGGACACCCCCTTTGACTTCTTCTTACATCAGTTCGCTACTCGATGAAGATCGGTATCTTCGAGTGGACATATCAGAACCCACTAGAGGGACCTCTTGGACAGGTGGTTCTTCCCATAATATCACTCTAGAATTCGATACAAACATGCACGTATCCGACCTGAGTGCTAGATTGCAGTATGTATACAACGGAACCGGCCCATACCTCATCGGAGATATCGGCCAGGGCGAGATAAACAATTACACTTGGAATTATACCTGGACAGTCCCTGATATAAACAGCGATGATGTGAGTATAATAGTGAATGCTCAGGGCCTTGGACACAAAGCATGGAATATAGTAGGGATCGAGGTCGATTCAAAAGCTCCAGAGATCGTTAACAATACACCAAAACAGGGAGAAACCATAACCACTGATTCATATCTAGAAGTTGAATTCGACGAACCTGTAGATATAGAAGATTTTGAGAACAATTTTACTCTTTATCAAGGCGATACGCCTATACCTGGCTCAGTGACGGGTATAGATGGCATGAGAACTATCCGCTTTACAGCCGATGAACCGATGAGAAGGCAGTTAAGTTATAACTATCGATTGATGGGGGGTATAAGGGATCTGAGCGACCCTGGTAATATCTTGAACGTCGATTTAAACATAGAATTCACAACTGTCGAAGGTCCACTAGATGTGACGGTAGAGGGTCCTGAGATAAACGAAGAATATCGGATCGGTAACACGACTTACATCAACTGGACCGTAGGAGAGGGAAATATCGCTGAAGATCCGATAGATATATCATATTCTTTGGATGGAGGAGAAAGCTGGATCACTATCAAGAATGACACGGCTAACACCGGTTCGTACCTGTGGACGATACCGAAGAACGCCATGGTTGACTACCCCGTGAGTAACGTCAAAGTGAACGTTTCATGTACGAATAAAGACGGATTTACAGGATATGGATATTCCGTTCCATTCACCATCTTCGAAAACAGACTTCCGAAAGTCGAGGTACTCAGACCCTATGAGGGTATGCAGGTGGTGAGGGGGCAAACTTACACCATCAGTTGGGAAGCAGACGACGAGGTGCCACTACCACAAAGGCCCATCGTGATCTCAATTTCTACCGATGGCGGGGCCAGTTGGAAAGTGATAGATCAGAATGTAAGAAACGAAGGGAGTTACCTTTGGAAGGTCGATGCAAAACCGGGTAACGCGACGATAAATGTGACCTGTATCGATTCGAATCAACATCAGGGTTGGGGTCATTCAGAGGTGTTCAAAGTATTGAGAGAGAATCCATTGAACCTTTCTTTGAATCCTGACAATGAGAGTTTTTACTCAAGAGATAGTATAAACTTGACTTGGGATTCTCCCCCACTGATCGAAGGCGAGCAACGTATACTCATAAATTTCACAGGAGACGACGGCGAAAGTTGGAGCACTTTAGAAGAGATAAACGAAGATCGTAATTATTCAGTCATCAGGCTACCTTTTGAAACTTCGTCTGACTGTAAATTTAAGTTAACAATATATGATTCTGAAGATGTGTTGTATAAGATCGACAGCAAGAAATTCTCTGTTTTCCCCGAGATCGTAGAACATGAGGTCGTGTATCTCGGCGAATACTTCATGATATCCATAGAATTCGACGGATGGGTAAGTCAGAACAGGATGGAAAGATCATTGACCATCTACAAAGACGGGGAACCGATGGAGATATCTAGGGACAATATGTACCAAAAAACTACAAGATCGTTGATATACCTATCACCTAGACTACCAGAGGGTAAATATCGTGTGGAATTTAACTCGACAGGTGTGGCTGAAAGGGAATTCGAAGATGTTACTGTATTCACTTTCGAGGAGGAAGGAACTGAAAGTAAGATCGTTACCTACTGGCCCATGTTGTTCTTGATACCGCTAGCTCTGATAATGTTCTATCTGTATAGGGGAAAAGGAGAAAAATCTACACGAAAGATAAACTCGAATATGGTAGAGATAGAAAGATGATCAAGAGTTTTTTTAAATTTTTAACGTTCTCCGACAGCTATCCATGTTTTAGAATCTTCTACGTAAGGTGAGAAATCGTACCCGCCATAATGTTTGATATCACTGAAGCCGTTCTCTTTCAATATCTCGTCCATCTCGTCCTCTGAGAAAAGCCTAAGCTGTATCTCATAATCGCCCTTGGTCACCTCGCCGCCTTTATCTACATGGAGATGTTCCATTATCTCCAGCATCTGGTTTTCGGGATGATAGCTCGATTTGTTCCTCTTCCAAACGGTCCAATCTTCCGGTGTATCCCGATATGTTCTAAATTTCTTTTCGGGTCTTTTGAATTCTTCTTTTGGTAGGGGATACAACTCTAAGGCAACTGCTCCCCCAGGTCGGAGGTGTGCGTATGCCTTCGCTAGCATGGAATCTATCTCATCTCTTTCCGTAAAATGATGAAAATCTCCTGTAGATATGAAAACGAAATCGAACTTCTTATCCAGCTTAAAATATCTAGCGTCTTTTTGGATAAATTCAACATCTAGCGATGCATCATCCTCAACTCTATCCTCGGCCTCGTATATCATCGACTGGGTTACATCGATACCGGTAACATCATAGCCTTTCTTAGCCAGACCAACTGTTAACTCTCCCGTACCGCACATAAGATGTAATACATCGTCGCCGTAATCAGAAGCTAGATCCGCCCAGAATTCTACTTCCTCGTCCCTCTCAGGAAAAAAATAGTCGATGGTTTCAGCGCGTAGAGCGTATATCTCGGTCATATCTGCCGGGCGTACTCTTTTCATACGGAAGAAAAAAGACTCTGCGTATATAATTGTTTTGAGGCCAGAGGAATATTTTAATCGTTACCTAAGGAGACTAATCCTTCGTTTATGATCTTGAATTCAACGCTCTGTTTTTCTGCTATCGATCTGTGTTTTATTATTTTGGCGAGTCTTATGTGTGGGCCTATCTCGTCGAGTTCTATTATCGTTTTGGCACTGTGGTAAAGGATGTGGCCGCCTACCGGTTGATTCTTATCCTGGCTCTGATAGACCTGGGTTGTAACAACGACGGGGATATCTTTTTTTCTCGCTAGTTTCAACATCTGGATGAGCTGGTTCCCCAATCGTGATGAAACGTTCTTCTCGTCCTCGTCTTTAAGTAAAGCTCTGTAGAAGATGGTCAAGCTATCTACGATGAGTAGTTTTACGTCCATGTTCTCTGTAAAAGAGAGTTTTATGGCTTTCTGGAGGAACTTTTCCTGTTCAGCGTATGAGTGAGCTCTGAAGAAAAGGACGTTCGACATGACTTTTTCAGAATCTTCTCCGGCTATCTGGTTCAACCTTTCAGCTGATACCCCTTCAGTATCTATGTATATTACCTTGCTGCCCTGTAATGCCACGTTTTTAGCGAGTTGTAAACAAAGGTTCGTCTTTCCACTTCCACCCCCTCCGTAGAGTTCTGTGACCGTTCCTGACTCTATACCGCCTTCGAGTAAAGCATCGATCGCACTGCATCCCGTGGCCAAGCGCATACCTGAATCGATATATGTTCGGCATATTAGGTTTTATGGTCGAACGGGTTAAGGCTGGACAATCATATTTTTATATGACACGGTATTTACGGGGAAACACCCCTAAAAGCTTGCCTTAAAATATAACCGCATATTTTTTCTTTCCGCGAGGGTTCCATTAGAAACGAAAAGTTTCTAATTCACCCTCACTTACTCATTCGCAAACCTCATTCAAAAAGCGAGTCAGCAGGAAACTTCGTTTCCTTCAACACACAATTTTCGTTCGCATTCGCTCACTCCAAATTGCGAGGGTTCCACAGGAACCTTGTTCCTGTTCACTCTCGCTTTGCTCACTCGCAAAAAAACTCGTTCACAAAGCGAGGGTAGCCAAGCATGGCCAAAGGCGCAGGACTTAAGATCCTGTCCCGCAGGGGTCCGAGGGTTCAAATCCCTTCCCTCGCATACGCAGGAAGGCGATAGTCTTCCGAAGTAAAGGGGGACATTAGTCCCCCGCACTTTTTCTTATTTTCGAATATGTATGAGAAAATGAAAAAGTAGGAGGAGCGAGCGTAGCGAGTTCCTGCGAACTTACAATATTTTTGAACGAAGTGAGAAAATTTGTAAGAAAGAGGAGAGAGCAGAGCGATAGAAGTAAAAAAAGTAGGAAGGTGTTTTTTGTAAAAAAATTACACTTGTAAAGTAGGCATATCATCATACCTATCTAGAAACCCACACCACACCCCCAAACCACCCTCATGAAAAATTATTTGTAGAAGAGTTCACTCGGTTAAAAAGCGATTCAAACATGCCTGAAGAAGACGAAGAAGCCTACAAAGATATGTGGGCTCTCAAGACAGAAAACATGATCGAGAACTTTTCTTGGTACTGGTGGTGGTGGATCTTCTTTGTCAAGGATCCAGAGAATCCAGGCCGACCAAAACAGTTCATGATACTCTGGTCCACTAAAAAAACTGATTACATCAAGGTGATGGATAAGGAGTGGGGTGTAAAAAAACTGCCTGAATGGGATGGTGATGAATTAAGATTCAACGGGATGATAGCAGCCTGGTGGTTCGATGGAAAAAAGATGTACGACCCGTTGATATTGAGAGAATCCGATTTCTTAGTTAAGAACAGAAAAAAAGACGGTTTCCTTAAACCCCTATTGAAAGACGCTGAATATACAATATCTGGAGATCCAGAGAAGTATACCATCAAAGTAAAAGACTCAGAGAACGATTTCGAATTCATCGCAACTCCGTGGAACGATTATCTGCAGGAACACAGATTCAAAGCAAAACGCTACACGAAGAAATACGGCTACAATATAATGAAGATCCAGGGTATGAAGCTGAACGGTGAGATCGACGGTGAGGATATCGAGGGAACCGCTTATTTTCAGCGTGTCTGTGTCGACGCACCGGCCGTACCGTGGTACTGGGCCGTAGTACACTGCGAAGACGGCAGCTATATTCAGTATATGATACCGTTCATCGGTCCACAGATCTTTCGCTCGAAAGAGAAACAAATGTCCAAACTAGATTGGGGCGATATCGTTTTATCTAGGAATATCACGTTTTATCACAGAGAAAGCGATAAAGAGTACGAGTTCAAATCGAAATCAGTGAAAATAGATCATGATATAGTCGGTGGGGTACCGATCTTCGAGATCTGGGGGGAAGATGAAGATAAAGAATTTTATCTGAAATTGAAAGCTTACTCTCGAGCATACTGGCGTTTCGAGCAAAAACGTAGATTCCTTATGAAATCGATACTGTACTATAACGAATATCCTGCTGAAGTGGTCGATTTCAGATTCAAGACCAAAGATGAAAGCTTGGATCTGAGAAAAGGTGACCTAGGGCAGATGTACGGTAATTTCGAGCACGCTTGGGGAAAACTGTATTGATCTTCCGTTAAACTCATAACTTCGTTCTGTTATACCTATCTTGATGTATCATCTAGAATGTAAAAGTATGATGTACGATGAAGATGGAAATTTCATACTCGGTGAGGGAAGAGCGGAGTTGTTGAAGATCATCCACGAGAAAGGATCCATCAGATCAGCGTCTTCTGGGATGGATATGTCGTACAGGCACGCATGGGGAGTCGTGAAGAAGATAGAAGGATTGGCAGGATTCAAGATAATCGAAACTACAAGGGGAGGAGAGAAAAAGGGCGGCTCTAAGCTTACTGATAAAGGTAAGAAATTGCTGGAAGATTTTGAAGATCTGAAAGAAAAACAATCTGAAGAAGTCTATAGAAATCCAGCTTTGACTGTAGATGGCATCATAGTTAAAAATAACAAAATATTGCTTGTAGAAAGGGGAAAACCGCCTTTCAAGGGAAAATATGCACTGCCTGGAGGATTCGTAGAATACGGTGAAACCGTTGAAGATGCAGTTGTTCGTGAGATAGAAGAGGAAACTGGGCTGAAAACTGAGATAAAAAACTTGTTCGGAGTCTATTCAGACCCTGGCAGAGATCCACGAGGCCACACTGTGTCAGTAGTTTTCGAACTGAAAGCTAACAGTGGTGAATTGAAAGGTGGGGATGATGCTGCTTCAGCGTCATATGTTCCCACAACGGATCTACCCTGTCTAGCCTTCGATCATTCAAAAATAATCGAGGAATTTTTACTTTCTTCTGGTTATTAAACGATAATTCACGCCAGTATCTCTAAGAGCTCTTGATAACTTATCGATTATCTCTCCATATTCTGCTGGAGTGTCATAATCTTTTGCGAAATCGTATTCTCCAACCACCGGATCGAACCCGATATCTTTTAACTTCTTTATGACCTTCATCGGCTCTGTGCCATTACTACTGAAATACAGTTCTATGTAGAGTTTCATATGCTCAAGGAAAATAATACTCGTCTTATTAAAGAATTGTGGTGGGTAAAATATATACTATCAGAGGGTTTTCAGTGGAAAGATGGCCAAGCGAAAACACAAGAGGATAGCGCAAGAAAGGATCAAGATCTTGTTCGGTCAAGCTGAGAAAGCAGCAAGGACAGCTGAGATCGACAGAGCGAACAGGTATGTAGAATTGGCCAGAAAGATAGGGATGAAATACAACGTCCCGCTTCCATCAAAATATAAAAGGAGGGTCTGCAAGAACTGCTATTCTTACATGTATCCTGGTGTGACTTGCAGAGTGAGGTTGAGGGAAGGCAAGATGATAACCGCATGTTCTCGGTGTGGGACCATCAACAGGTACGGCTATGGAAGGAAAAATAGTAATAAGAATGAGAACGAATAGAAAGTGGTAACATGGACGATGAAGATATAAGAAAGATGGGACAGGATATCCGCACGTTGGTCCGTATAGGTAAGAACGGTATCAACGAGGCTATGATCGACGAGATAAACAGGCATCTAGATGATAAAGATCTGGTTAAGGTCAAAGTTCTTAGGAACAATCCTGTTCAGGATCTAGACAAAGTAGCAGAAGAACTCGAAGATAAGACCGATGGCAGGCTGATCGAGATCAGAGGTAAAACCTTACTTTTTTACGATCCCGATTAATTCTTTTTTACTTTTATATCGAACACCATGTGAGCCTGCTCTGCTGAGTAAGTTCTGACTTCCTTGGTTCCCTCTATTTTTGCTGTAAACCCTATTTGTTCTATTTCATCTATCAGCTCACGCTTTCTATCTTCGATCTCGTCGTAGGGTAAAATCTCGTAATAATGGATGATGCCGTCTTTGATCGCTTTCAGGGCGTGTTCTATAAATTCACCTGCAGAATGTGGTAGGTTCATGATGATCCTATCAGCTTTGACTTTCCCTGCGAATTCCCTAGCATCTCCCAAATATGGTGTTATTTTCCTTTCTAATTTGTTTCTTTTAATATTCTTTTCAAGCAGTTCGTACGCTGTAGGATTGATATCCACCGAATGGATCTGTTTGACGTCGACATTTTTAGCTATCAATATGCTGTACGGACCTACTCCAGCGAACATGTCGAAAACGGTTTCTCTAGGTTGAACTTCCTGTACTACCCTCCACCTCTCGGTGGCTAGTCTCGGTGAGAAATATGCCTTCGAGATATCTATCTCGAACTCGGCCCCGTATTCCCTGTGGATGGTTTTTCTTTTGTCTTCACCAGCTAAAAGTTCAACTTCTCTGATCCTGTACTCTCCCGTCACACCTTTGTCTTCTAGAACCGTGTTAACGTTCTTGTGCGCTTCGATGATGGCTTGACCGACCTGCTTTTTGTAAGTCTGTAATTCATCTGGGATCTTAAGAACAGCTATGTCACCGATTATCTCGTAGCTGGATGGTAGTTCCTGTCTGAGTTCATCTGGGATATCTATCAGATTAGTGTAATCTCCCTCTTGATCTTCCCTTTTCTCTAATTCCCTTTCTATAACTGGATAGTCCATATCATCTTCTGGCTTCTCTTTCAAAGGCATTATTATATGATCGTTTTCTCCTCTAATCTTGAACCTCTTATCTAGCAGGTTCTCATCCAAAAGTATTTGTCTTACCTTTTCCCCTTCATTTTTCGGAACTTTAAGACAAAGCATACACGAGGTAATTAGAATGGGTCAATTAATATTCATCGGTCTAGGACTCTACGACGAGAGGGACATCAGTGTTAAGGGTAAAGAGTTGGTTAAAGAAGCGGATGTCGTTTATTCTGAATTCTACACCAGTAATCTAGCAGGGGCTGATATGGAAGAAGTTGAAGAGGAACTGGGTGTGGAGGTAGTTGAACTGACTAGGGAACAAGTGGAGCAGGAGGCCGTCCCTATAAAGAAGTCTAAGGAGAAGAAAGTGGTTTTCCTTACAGCCGGGGACCCGATGGCTGCCACCACACACGTTGATCTACGGTTGAGGGCTGTGGAGGAAGGTATCGACACCAAGATCGTTCATTCGTCCTCTATATTTTCAGCAGCTCCGTCTTTACTGGGTGTTCAGCATTACAAATTCGGTAAGACGATAACACTGCCTTTCAAGAGCGATAGAAAGTACCCGAAAAGTCCATAC